>JAFVHN010000050.1 GCA_017474515.1 Prevotella sp.
AGAATGGTGTAATCAAAAATCTCGCCATAGTAGAAGTCGTCACCCACCTGGAGTGAGGGGCTTGCATTAGTGGCGGCAACTGCGTCAGCGCCCAACTTCTGAGCGTTGGCTCCAAGGCATACTGTCATTCCGACTGCTGCCAAGAAAAGGGTTTTAAATAAGCTTTTCTTCATGTTGTTGGATTTTTAAAAATTAGTACTTATTAAACTTAGAGATTTCTTGTTTGTTTGTTATGCTTTTACATTTTGGTGCAAAGATAAGTATTTTTTTTAAACGACGAACATTTTTTCTGATTTTTTTTCTGAAAATCTTATTTTTTTTGTGTTTTTTTTAAAATGGGAGCCTATATTTGGGGTTCTCGTTGTCGTTGAGTATGCTCAGATAGCTTGTGTATCTTGTTTGAGCGATGCTGTTGTTTTCCACGGCGAGCCTTACGGCGCATCCCGGTTCGAGTGTGTGAGTGCAGTTGCTGAACCTGCATTTTTCCGCCGTTCGGAAGATTTCGGGGAAGTAGTGCGACACCTCCTGCCTGTTGAAGTCGAGCGTTCCGAAGCCTTTGATACCCGGTGTGTCGATGAGCCAGGTGTCGTTTTGCTGATTGCTGAGCCGGTACATGGTTGAGAATGTCGTTGTGTGCTGCCCGGTGTTGTGTGCCGTGGAGACAGGTGCCGTTTTGATGTTGAGCCCCGGTATTATATTATTTAATAAGGTGGACTTTCCCACTCCGCTGTTTCCCGTGAGCAGTGTGATGCGCCCCTTGATGATGGGCATGAGCTGCTGTGTCGTGTCTTTGCTGATTGCCGAGATGGCCACTGTCTGGTATCCGATGGCCGAATAGAGGCTGATGAGCTGCTGCTGCCTTTCCATTTCTTCCCCGTTGACGATGTCGGTTTTGTTGAACGCTATGACTACCGGCACCCGGTAAGCCTCTGCCGAGGCGAGGAATCTGTCGATGAATGTCGTGGCGGTCTGTGGCTGCGCCGTTGTCACCATGAGCATTGCCTGGTCCACGTTTGCCGCAATGATGTGGCATTGTTTGGAGAGGTTTTGCGACCGGCGTATGACGTAGTTGGTTCGGTCGTGAATGTCGGTGATGAAGGGTGGCTGGTTTGGGTCGTCGCCCATGGCGATGGTCACCCTGTCGCCTACTGCGACGGGGTTTGTAGGCCTTAGTGCCGACTGCCTGATTCGGAAGTTTCCTTTTATCTTGCAATCGAGCTCTTGTCCTTCGTCGGTGATGACGGTGTACCAGGAGCCTGTGTTTTTGATGACCATTGCTGAGGGCATGGGGGTGGTTTTTAGGTTTTCCTAGGAGGGTCTATGTTTTCCTAGGTTTTCCTAGGAGGTCCTAGGTTTTCCTAGGGGATTCTAGGTTTTCCTAGGTTTTCTTAGGGTGGGAGGGGGGGGTAGGGGTTAAACGGTCATTATTTCCTTGTTCTTGGCGGCGATGAGGTCGTCGATTTTTGCGATGAACTTGTCGTGGACTTTCTGGAGGTCGAGTTCTGCATCTTTCTCGTTGTCCTCTGAGAGTCCGTCCTTGATGGCCTTTTTGAGCTTGTCCTTGATGTCGCCCCTGACGTTTCTCACCTCGACCTTTGCTTTTTCGGCTATTTTGTTGCACTGCTTGGTGAGCTCGCGCCTTCTTTCCTCTGTGGGCTGGGGGATGTTGAGTCGTATGATTTCTCCGTTGTTTTCGGGTGTTATTCCCACGTCGCTGTCCATGATGGCCTTTTCAATGTCCTTGATGGCTTTTTTGTCCCACGGCCTGATGGCGATAGTCCTTGCGTCCGGGCAGTTGACGTTAGCTACCTGGTTGAGGGGAACGGTTGTTCCGTATGACTTTACCCTTATTCCGTCGAGAATGGCCACGTTAGCCCTTCCTGCGCGTATGCGGTTGAGGCTTTCTTCAAGGAAGAGCGCTGCCATTTCCATGCGCTCTTCGGCTTCTTTGAGTGTTGCTTTTACGTCAATCATGATGTTATTGATTTAGGTATTGTATGTTTTTTTGACAAAGATAGGGTGTTTTTGCGAGATGTGCAAGTTTTTTTTCATTTTTTTTGTATCTTTGTACCCAAAACTTTTAAGAATGTAGCCAAAACTTTTAAGATGGAGATGATGTTGAGTGCGTCGGAGTGGCTTGTTGGTATTGACCGCTCTGTTCTTACGTTGCTGAACTTTGACGGCGACGTGGTTTACGACACGTTTTGGAAGGTTTACAGCGACCGCCTGACGTGGGTGCCTTTGATGGTGGTGGCTGCTTTTTGCCTTCTTCGCGGGCAGAGTTGGCGTTGCCGTCTGCTGATGGTGTTGGGTGTAGGGCTGTTGTTTTTGCTCAGCGACTTTATGATTGCCGAGTTCCTGAAGCCCCTTGTGGGCCGTCTTCGCCCGAGCCATGAGCCCACATTGTGCGATAGCCTTAGTTTTGTTGACGGTTACCGTGGCGGCCGCTATGGTTTTCCCTCTAACCATGCGAGCAATGCTTTTGCCGCGGTGGTGTTTCTTTGTAGCGTGTTCCGGGGTCGTGTCACGCTGGTTGTCTCCCTTTTGTGGGCCTTGGGCAGCTGCTATTCGCGGCTTTATCTTGGGGTGCATTATCCTTCCGATGTGCTGGCTGGTGCTGCTCTCGGGGGTGGGATAGGGCTTTTTGTGGCCTGGTTGGTGAAAGGGTGGACGAAAGGCGTCGGCTTCGGGCGGAAGGAGGCCTGGGGGGTTGTCGGGGTGTTTTTTGTCACCGTGGCGGGCCTGCTTGGTTACACCTTATTATATATATAAGGGGGGGCAGAGGGATGAAACGGACAATGGAGGGGGGACTGCAACATTGTTGCAGTTTACGAAACCTGAGGGACGGGGAGGCTATTTGAGGGCCTTGAGGAAACGGGCGACGGCCTCGGGGCTGATGGTTCCCGGTTCGGTTTCAAAATGCGTGCCGAGGCAGACGGCCTGGCATAGCGGGTTGGTGACGGCCTTGATGCGCGGTGCGTCGGCCGGTGTGATGTCGCCTCCGATGATAAAGGGCGTGGCGCCTTGGTAGTTGTCAAGGACGCTCCACGCGATTTCTTCTCCGGGTTTGTTTTTCAAGAGCAAGATGTCGGCGTGGCCTTCGTATTGGCTGCACTGGCAGAGGTCGTGGTCGTTGGCGATGGTGATGGCCTTGATGACGGTGAGCTGTGGTTTGATGTCGGGCACCACGGTTCGGCGCAGGTTGTCGATCATGACGCTGTTCTCGCTTCCGTCGAGCCATACGGCGTTGAGGTCATAGTTGTAGATTCTTGTTACGATGTTCTGCGGCATGTCGTCGGCAAATATTCCCACCTTTGTGAAGTCGGCTTTTTGTGGCGTTATTCCGTCGATGTCCTGTCCCGCCTTCTTCAGTCGGTCTTCCGAGAAGTCGGGAATGATGCCGGCCCTGCTTGAAATCATCTTGATGAGCCTTGGGTCGTCTTTCTTGAAGCTGAAGGCCATGATGTCGATGTTGAGGGCTGCCAGTGCGCTGATGTTTTCCGGTTCGCGCATTCCGGAGAGCATTATTTTCATTGTTTTTCTTTTTTGGTGCAAAAATACAAAATTTTTCTGAAACAAATTGGAAGGAAATACAACTAATTTTTTTGAAACAAATTGGAACGAATTATAACTAATTATTTTCACAAATTACAACTAATTTTTTTGAAACAAATTGGAACGAATTACAACTAATTATTTTCACAAATTGCAACTAATTTTTTTGAAACAAATTGGAACGAATTACAACTAATTATTTTCACAAATTCCAACTAATTTTTTTTGCAAATTCCAACTAATTTTTTTGCAAATTCCAACTAATTAAAATGGGGGTGGGTGTAAAGATTTTTTACTGGTTTTGGGGGCGTCAGAAAAGGGGTCAGCGGATTTTCCCGGTTGGTAGAGGCCGTTTGATCAAGAATAAAGTGTTGCCAGTCTGAACATGAAGAACTTAATGTCCCCGACTCCTCTGAACTGAGTTCTGAAAGCCTTGATTTTGGCATTGAACGACTCTGCGGA
>JAFVHN010000051.1 GCA_017474515.1 Prevotella sp.
AATCGGGAGCTTTCATCAGGGCGTCTTGTTTCATCTTTGCGGCCTTCTCGCCCGACATCTTCTGTCCGAAGAAATCCACTTCCTGAGCGTATGGGCAGTCCTCATAGTCGTTGAACGCCTTGAGGTTATGCTTTTTGTCCCAGTCCTGAATGAGGTTGAGGAATAGCTCCATGGTTTCGTCGCCGCCGTAGCCCTCGTCGCGGTGCTCCTGCCTGGCATCGGGCTTTTTGCCCGCCATTCCCAACAATTGCCGGGCCTCTTGCGTGAGCAAGTCTTTCAGGTCGCCGTAGCCGAGAAAGCAGAAGGGATATTCGCCGGTTTCTTCATAAACGTGCGGTTCCACAATGCTGTAGTCGCCATAGTCGAAGCGCACGCCGTCTTTGAGAAAGAGAGGCCGGCGCGGCCATGGAATGCCGAAGTCGTACATGTCGGCACCGTCGCCATATTTCTTCACCAGTTCGCGGTCGATGAGGGCCTTCACCTGTTTTTGCGACGTGAACATCTCCCATCCCAGCGTCCTTCCGTCGGCCTTGCTCACCGTCTTGTCGTTGATTTCTGCCGCCGACACGGCGTTTCCCGGGTGGAAGGCGTCCCAGCTGTAGGTGCACGACACGATATGCTCGTTTTCCCACTCCTTCTTGAGCCGGATGTTGTGAAACCATCCGTCGCCGATGCCATCTTCGAGTTCCCGTTTCATCCATTCGGGCTTGAACTCCTCGTCGAACACAGCCACCACCTTTGAGTAGAAGTCCTCGGGGGTGACGACGTCGGTGCGTGCCCTTACGCCGAGGGCCATTTCCAGCGCCCACCGCCTGAGTTCCACCTCTGCCGGACTATTGCCGGTGGGGAAGTCGGCGCTGACGGTAAGCGTTGAGTTGTAGCCTTTGTAGGTGTAAACCTTCTCTTCGTCAATGTGTTTGAAGGCAAGGGGCTCCGACACGGGGGCACTTGCCAATGTTGACATGGCGGCGCTGCCCTCCACTTTGTTGGCATGTCCTTTTGCGCATCCCAAGCAGGCGACCATGGCCATGCCGGCGAGCACGATTTTCATTGCATAGTCCATATTTTGTTTCCTAAATGTTTCTTTCAACGAACAATCCTCACTGTGTCAGCAAGAAAATAAAAAAAGGAATTAAGAATAATTCGTTTCCACAAAAAAAGAATACGTGACGGCTGCTGCAAAACCCATCATTCATCACTTTGTGTATCACGTGCCAATCTCCTCGCCCTTGATTCCGAGGGCGTGCAAGAGCGAATAGCCCAGTATTTCGCTTCGGAAATTGCCTCCCGACAATGGCGACATGGCAAAGAGGGTCAGCTGCAGGCCGTCGGGTGCCTGGCGGGCTGTCTGCCGCAGGCGTTGCACCACGGAGCCTTCCTCGGCGTCGGGCACCACGAGGAGCCGCTTCACGCCCTGTTGTTGCATGAGGAACTCGGCGATGCCCGCCACCATATCGTCTTTTGTGGTGATTTCCTCCACGGGCACGGCGTGGATGGCAAATTCGCCCAGCGGTCCGCGAAACGCCTTGCCGTTCAGGTCGTTGTAGGCCGATGGCGCGAAGTATTTCAGCCCCTTCTGCCCTTTCTCGTGTATGAGCACCACGGTGGTCTGGTGCTCTCCGGGGCGCAGTCCGCCATCCAGCGCCAGACATTCCAGCCACTTGCCGAGGTCGGCCTCCTTGATGCGCCGCTCCAGCATGCGCTCAAAGTTTACCGTCAGGTTGAAGGCCACGCGGTCCACATAGTCGGCATCTACAACAATGCAATTCTCAGTCCATTTCGTCAGCATTTCATTCATAGGCACAAAGGTACAACTTTTTTCGGGAGGCGTGACAAAAATCCCCAAAAACTCTTTCCCTTTTTATGTTTTTTAAAAAGTCTTCCTGCAAAAAGAAAGGGAGTGTGCCAGAGGCGAACCCCGGCACACTCCAAAAATTGTGTGTTGTTGCGGCTGCGGGCCACGGCCCGTGCCAGCGGTTACTTGTGTTACTTGTTGACCACCTTCTGGCCTTTCTTGATGACGATGCCCTTGAACGAGCTGTTGACGCGCTGTCCGGCCATGTTGTAGGCGGGGCTGTCAATGCTCTCGGTGGCCACCTGCGTGATGGCGGTGGGCACGGTGGGAGCTTCCACGGCGACGGCCGAAGGCTCGTTGAGTCCGCCGCGTTCGTTGGCAGCGCGGATGGTGTATTCGGCGCTGGCGTCATCGACGATGTACTCGGTGTCGAGGGTGAAGTCAATCACCTGTCCGTCTTTCACGATGGCGTAGAGCAGAGCGTAGTCGCTGCCGGTCCACGAGAGGGTGGTGCCGCTCAGGGTGACATCGGTGATGACGGGCACCTGCTCGGTCATGGCGGCGGGTGTCCATTCGCCGAACATCAGGCTCATGTCGCTATAGGTGTCGGCCTCTTCCATGGTGAGCACGGGGTTGTTGGTGTGTCCGTCGCCGAAGGTCTTCTTGCGTCCTGAGAGGTCCACGGTGGAACCGGTGGCGGTCATCGAGTTGTACTCGGCGAAGCGCTCGGGCCATCCGCCCGACATCTCGTTCCATCCGATGGCCGAGGGCAGGACGTTCATGGTGGTGTTGATAAAGAGAGCCACGGGAGTGCCGCTTCCCCACGGGCGTCCGAGCGTATAGTTGCCGTCCACGCCGCTGCCGTCGCCGTTGATGGTGCAGTCAAGGAACACCCATCCGATGTTGGCCGGTGTGGAGGGCACGGCGAGGTAACCGCCAGCCACCTGCTGCAGGGTGACTTCGTTGAAGAAGGCGTCGCCCTTTCCGCAGAGGTAGTCGGTGCGTCCGCGCACTACGCCGCCCTCGAAGTAGTAGAGGCCGTCGTTCTTATTGCTGGTCCAGGTGTCCTGATAGCCGTAGAGCTTGGCGTTCTTGTAGATGGTGCGGGTGCCGCGGTCCTGAACGGCGATGTTGCGTCCGCGGGCGTCCTCAATGCCGCTCTTGATGGTGATGTCCTGGAAATAGGTGTCGGTGACGTTGCCGGCAATCTGCAGCACATCGCTGTTGCCAATGCCGTCGTACTTGCTGGTGGTGCCATAGGTTCCGGCGAAAGTGGCGTCGGCGGGAATGGCGTTTGTGATGACGGTGGCGTCGCGGTCTTCACCGATGAACGAAATGTTGGAGGCGGTGATGAAGGTGATGCACTCGGGCACCTCAAATCCGTTCACGGTCTTCATGGTTTCGCTCAGCGGGATGTTGTATTCGCCGCTCTTGACGAAGATGCGATAGCGTGTGGTCTTGTCGGCGCGGTTGTTGGCGGCCTTGATGGCCTCCACCAGTTCTTCGACGTTGCTCACCACGGCGTCGTAGAGCGTCTTTCCAACGGCCTCGCGCATCATGGTGTGGAAGTTGATGGTGATGGCCTCCTCCAGCGTGTTGTCCGTAAGGTCTGAGATGCTGCCTCCGGGCAGGGTGAAGGTGTAGTCGGTGTCGTAGTCGAGCTGACGATATTCAAATGTCACGGCTTTGCCCATGACCGACGGCGTGAGGGTCTTGTCGCCGAGGGTGGCTGTGGTGCCTTCGGCCACTTTCACGCGCTCGTCGAATGTGAGCACAATCTTTCCGGTGGCCGATGCGCCCGTGGCATTGTTCTCGGGAACGGTCTTCACGAGTTGGGGAGCCTGTCCGTCGTTCAGGATTTCCGCCGAACCGAGGATGTAGATGTTGGCAATGGTGTTGCCGTCGTTTGCCGAAGCAGAGCCCTTGATTTCCGATGCCTTGTTGGCAATCCAGCGAATGTAGAGCTCGGCCTGGTTGTCGGCGTCCTCACCCAGTGCTATTTCGGCAGAGTTCACCTTCTTGGGGCCATCCAGATTGATGCTTCCGGCCTTTGTCCAAGTGTCGCCGTCGGTGGAGAACTCCACGTCGTAAACGGTGTAGGAGTTGTAGTTGTAGAGCATGTCGAAGCTCACCACGACGTTGGTGAATGCCTCGGCATTGACCTTGGTCTGCCAGTGCCAGTTGCCCACGTCGCCGTTTTCCGTGCCTGTCTTCCAGTTCACGGCGGCGCCCTTCAGGCTTTCATAGCCTCCGGCGGCCTCGGTGCTCTTGTCGAGCCAGCTGCTGGTTTCTCCCGTAGCAGTGTTGACGAGCGAGAAGGCAGCGCTTTCATTGTCGGCAGAGGCGAAGTCGGCCACGCGCCCGCTGTTGCCTTTCTTGTAGAAGTCCCAGCCGGCAATGAAGTCGGTGGCCTCGAAGGTGGCGGTGAGGGCGACGTCGCTGTTCATGGTAACCTGTCGCTCCGACGTGGTCTGTCCGTCGTCCCATCCGGTGAAGGTCAGTATTTTGTTGCCGGTGGCGGTGATTGTCACCACGGTTCCGGCTTCATACATCATCTTGCCGTCAACGTCGGTGGGCAGCGGGTCGAGAAGCACCATGTAGTCGTTGGCTCCGCCTTCCACGTTGAGTGTCAGTTCGTAGGTCTCCACCTGCACGAAGTTGGCCGTCAGCACGGCGTCGCCGTTCACGGTATATTTGAACTTGGCCTCTTCCGAGACGGTGTTGCCCTCTTCGTCGGTCCAGCTTACGAAGTCGTAGCCGAAGTTCTCGGTGGCCGTAAGCGTCAGTTCGGAGCCTTCCTCATATTCCTCGGCAACGGGATAAACGTTGACCGAACCGCCCTCTTCAGGGTCGGCCACGGCGGTGAAGGTGTATTTATTCACATCTTGTACGGAGCCGTTGACCAGTCCCTCGATGACGACTTCGGCAAAACCGCCTTGCTTGCCTGAAGGCACGCCCACGGTTACGAAGAGCGAGAAGCCGTCGGCAGAGGTGAGAGTCGCCTGCTGTTCTGAGGTAAGCTCAATGTCGAATCTTGTGGCATAGTCGTCGTAGCTTCCATATTTATCTTCGGCCTGTGTTTTATTGGCGCGGGCGGCAGTATAGGTACCCAGGGTGATGGTCTCTCCGTCACCGGCCTTGGCAGTCACAATGACGGCGTGTTCCTGGTCTGTTCCGAAACGCGTGATATTGGCGCTCACCTTGGTCGGAGTAAATGTCAGGCCTGCTACAGGCTTCACCGACCACTCCACGGCATCAGTCTTTGTGGTTGGTGCCAGTTTTACAAAGGTAATGCCGGGAGATTCAAGGGATGTTCCGGTGCCTGCGGTGGTGATGTTTTCTCCCAAATCCACGGAAACGGTGCTGAACACTCCTTCAGGAGAAGCGGTGTAGTCGGAAATGTTGTTCGCATCGGAGAAGGGCCACACCACGGTTGCCACTTCGTTTGTATAAGTGGTGCCGCCGCTCTGCTGCACCACGGGCAAAACGATGGTGAACGTGCTGAAATAGCTGCCGTCGCCAATGACGATGTCGATGGTTTCCGATGGGCTGGCCACGGTGTAGGTAACGGTGGTGCCGTTCGTTTCATAGTCGGTCTGGCCGTCGATGGTCGTCGTGGTGGTGGCGCTAAAGGAATTGATGCTCACCGTTGCTCCCTTGCACGAGGGCACGGTCAGCACGGTGCCGCTGTTCATCTGGCACCAGTCGATCCAGTTGCCGTTGGCAATCTTGCCGCCGCCGGCAGTGTTGAAGTCCAGTTTCACGTCGATGCTCTCGCCGTTCACAGTGGCCTGGGTCACAAAGATGCCGCTCGGTCCCTCGTAGGCCATCAGCGGTGCGCCGTTCTGCCTCTGGAAGTCGAAGACCACGGTGACGGCCTCCGTGCGGTCGGACAGGTTGGCGCTGTTCTGCGTAAATACGGGCGTCAGGGCAATGGCTTCTTCCATGGCGTCGAAACTGGTGCCCGGGGCGTAGGTATTCACGCCGTCGGTCCATCCCGTCAGCGTGTAGCCCTCCTTGTAGAGTGTGTGGTTCACGGGGATGGCAAAGGGTGTGCCATAGTCGATGGTGCCGCCTTCGGGCAGTGTGCCCTCAGCCGTTTCGTCGCCCAGACTGAAGCTGATGGTCGAGCTGGTGGGCAGGTCCTGTCCGCCCGTGGGCACAGGATATACGGCCTTCACCCAGCGGTAGTAGCTGCCGCCGCCGATAACGATGCTGAGCGACGAGGCCACGCCCTCATAGGTGTAGGATGTGACGCTGCTGGCGAATGTCCAATCCGAGGAACCGGCCACGGTGGTGCCGGTGGGTTCGTTCATTGAATAGAAGCTCACTTCCGTTCCTGTGCATGCGGGAAGGGTGAGCACGGTGCCGCTGTTCATCTGGCACCACTCGGTCCAACTGCCATTGGCAATCTTGCCGTCGGTGGCGTCGAAGTCGAGCTTCAGGTCGATGACGGCACCGTTCACGGTGACCTGCGTCACGTAGATGCCCACGGCCCCGTTGCCCTGGTAGTTCAGCAGGGGAGCGTCGTTTTTGCGCTGGAAGTCCCAGGTGGCGGTGACGGCCTCCGTGCGGTCCTCAAAGTTCACGCTGTTCTGGGTGAACACGGGGGTGAGCGTAGCACCCTCGGCGGGCACGGTGAAGTCTGCGCCGGGAGCATAGTTTTGGGTGCCGTCGGTCCAGGCGGTCAGCGTGTAACCCTCAAGATAGAGTGTGCGGTTCAGGGGGATGGCAATATTGGTGCCCACCTCGGCCTTGATGTCGGCGGGGAAGGTGCCCTGCGGCTGCTCAGTGCCCGTGCTGAAGGAGACGGTGGCCTCCTCAATGAGCGTGGAGGGGTCAACGTCCTCCACGGCGAAGTAGGGAACGTAGGAACCGCCCGAAATGGTCAGCGTGGCGGCCTCCGAGCCTTTGTAGTAGCCCGACACCACGTTCTCGGCCTTGTTGTTGTGGTAGCACGCGCCGGTGTTGGTGTTGAACGTCGCAACGGTTTCGTTGCCAATCTTCACGGTGACGTCGCCGCCCCATGCGCAGGTGCCGAAAGTGATTTTCACCGGACCCTCCACGGCAACCGTTGCCGAGAAGTTGGTCCAGCCGTGCTCGTTGCTGTGGTACTTGCCGCTAAGGGTGGCCACGGCCTCGCCGCCGTCTTCCACGCGGTTGCCGTCGGCATCCACACCAATCGACACCATGGGTTTGTCAGCGATTTCATCTGCCGTGAGCAGGTTGCCGTTGGTGAGGTCAACCGACAGATTGATGGCTGAGGCAAGCATGCTCGCCGTCAGCATGAGAATAAGAATTCCCAAACGTCTGATTTGCTTCATGTTTGTTGAGATTAGTTTTAAATTAAGTATAAAATTGACAATAATTGTGCAAAGATAGCCTTTTTCTATCACAATAAAATATATTAGGTATGGTTTTTAATATTTTTTAAGTACTGCGCCACTTCCCGTTGCTCAGCCCCTTGAATTAAAATCTTTATCTGCATGATGTTAATTCGAGATTTCTTTGTAACTTTGCAAACAAATTGATAATTATAAACTAAAAACCATTCTACAACATGAAAAAGACCTTCTCATTTTTGGCCGCATTCCTCATGGCGGCCCTGTCGGCCCAAGCCGACCTTGCGCCCACGGTGATGCTTCACCATGCCGGCCACGCCACTATGTTCACCTACGACAAAATCCAGGATGCGGTGAATGCCGCCGTCAACGGCGACACCATCTACCTCTCCGAAGGCACCTTCTCGCC
>JAFVHN010000052.1 GCA_017474515.1 Prevotella sp.
AGGAATAGGTGTAGAATGCTGTTGACACAGGGATGCAAAAAGCGTGGGTTGCCATACCTGCTGCCCGTTCCCCGGACCGAGGCCCTTGCATTGCCCATCATTGAACTTGCAAGCCTTGGTTCGTCAAAGAACAAAGCGCATGATAAACGCCATTGCCATCGATATGTGCCCCACCCTCCCGGGCTTCCGTTTGTGGCAGACACCTTCGCGGGTAAGACGTTGCAAAAATAGGAAAAAAAGCTGAGAATGACAAGGATTTCTTAGTTTTTTTTGATTTAAGGGAGAAACAAAAATGATGTTGGGAAAGTAATCGGCGCTATATAGAAAAACGTTCACAGTCAGTTGCTGCTTTATCATTTAGCGTAGCGCCATCTTTTGTCAAGACTTTTCACCCGACGAAGGGATAAAGGGTGCATGAAAAAAGCGGCTGCCCCTCTTTGGGACAACCGCCTTCGCTTATTAACTTCTGAAAACTTTCTCTTTACACTTGTTGGCCTTGCCGCGTTTATTGCATGCGGTGGTCGAACCAGAAACCCGTTATTGCAAACACTGCAAGCAGGGCGCATAATGTTGTAACACTCATGTCTTACACTTTTTACCTATTAATATATGTTGTACTTATTATGTGTATTCAGTTTGCCCTCGCGGGCATCGTGTTATCCTTGAAATGCAACCTTTTTTGCTACCTTAACAAAAACTTTCCTATTGAATTTCTTCTTAACCTAAAAACCTAAAACCTTATCAAAATGCTATTATTAATAGTCAACCAGTCTATAATTTTTTTAATCCTTCAACAATCTTTACCAAAACTAATCCTATTGAATTGAAACAATCTTTACCTTATGAATTTCTACTTTTATTCTTTTTGATGTTGCAAAGGTAATGTTGTTTTCGCGCACAGCAATGAATTATTCACTTTTTATTTATAAATTATGTATTTTCTTGATTTATATCAATCCGATTTTGTTTGCGCAAACATAAAAAGATGGAAAAGGCGGAACTGCAGGGGGCTGCGGTTCCGCCTTTTGCGGGGGGAGGGGTTTTTAGAGGTTCTGGATTATCTAGAAGTTCTAGAGGCTCTAGAAGCTCTAGATTATCTAGAAAATCTAGAAGCTCTAGAAAAACTAGAGGCTCTAGAAAATCTAGGATAACCGGCTTATTCCCAAATCCATGTTCCGCCGTCCTTGCTCTTCCAATCGGGATAGGAGGCGTTGGAGCGGTAATAACCGGCCAGGGTGACGTCGTAGATGAGCGTGCTGCCATCGGGGATGCCGTTGTCCTGGCCGTTTTTCAGGCCGTATGCCTGCTGGCAGGGAATGTACAGCAACCACCGGTCGCCGATGTGCATGTGCTGTATGGCTGTTTCCCAGCCCGTTATGCCGTTCACGGCGAGCCGTACGGGCTGCATGGTCTCGGGCGTGTAGTCGCCGCTCCATGTTTCCTTCACCACCAGCCCTTGCGGGTGCTGTGTGGTTGGCATGAAGCGCAGGCGGTAGTGAACGTAAATGGAGTCGGTGTAGAGGGGGCACCCGCTGCCTTCGCCATGGTTGAGCACGCGGGCCACAACGAAATGTTCGGGCTTGGTGGCCAGTTCGTCGGCCAATGTCCACTGCTTCATCACCACCCATTCACCGCTGCCCTGTGCCGAGGTGGCCTGGCTATAGATGCTGTTGTAGTAGGCGGTGTTGCGCTCGGCCCAGTTGGCATATTCCCCGTCGTCGTTGTCCGTTTCGCTGCATGCGGTGAGGCCCATTGCGGCCATCACCAGGCATGCTGCCAGGAGCATGGTCCGTGCCATGCTGCGCGGTGCGGCGGTGTGCTCAAGGTGCTTCATGGTCAGCCCTCCTTGTTGGTTTGCAATTTTTTCAGGAGCGAGGCAATGCTTACCTTGTCCTCAATGATGCTTTGCAACTGGTCGATGCCCACGCGCTCCTGTTCCATGGTATCGCGGAAACGCAGGGTGACGCAGTTGTCCTGCAGGGTTTCGTAGTCCACGGTGACGCAATAGGGCGTGCCCACGGCGTCCTGACGGCGATAGCGCTTGCCGATGGTGTCTTTCTCGTCGTAGGAGCAGTTGAAGTGGAATTTCAGCTGGTCGATGATTTCGCGTGCCTTCTCGGGCAGTCCGCCTTTCCTCACGAGGGGCAGCACGGCCAGCTTGGTGGGTGCCAGTGCTGCCGGCAGGCGGAGCACCACGCGCGTCTCGCCGTTCTCAAGCTGCTCTTCCTGATAGCTGTGGCACATGATGCTCAGGAACATGCGGTCCACGCCGATGGATGTTTCAATGACAAACGGCGTATAGCTCTCGTTGGTCTGCGGGTCGAAGTACTTGATTTGCTTGCCGCTGTATTTCTCGTGTTGCGACAGGTCGAAATTGGTGCGCGAGTGTATGCCTTCCACCTCCTTGAAGCCGAAGGGCATGCGGAACTCGATGTCGGTGGCGGCGTTGGCGTAGTGGGCCAGCTTCTCATGGTCGTGGAAACGGTAGTTCTCGGCGCCGAATCCCAGTGCCTGGTGCCATGCCATGCGCGTCTGCTTCCACTTGGGGAACCAGTCGAGCTCTGTGCCGGGCTTCACGAAGAACTGCATCTCCATCTGCTCAAACTCCCTCATTCTGAAGATGAACTGCCTTGCCACGATTTCGTTGCGGAAGGCCTTTCCTATCTGGGCGATGCCGAAGGGGATTTTCATTCGTCCCGTCTTCTGCACGTTCAGGTAGTTCACGAAGATGCCCTGCGCCGTTTCGGGCCTGAGATACACCCTCATGGAGTTGTCGGCCGATGCGCCCATTTCGGTTGAGAACATCAGGTTGAACTGCCTCACGTCGGTCCAGTTCCTTGTTCCGCTGATGGGGCACACTATTTCCTCGTCAATGATGATTTGCTTCAGCTCGTCGAGGTCCATGGCGTTCATGGCCTTGGCATAGCGCTCGTGGAGTGCGTCGCGCTTCTGCTGGTGCTCCAGCACGCGGGCGTTGGTCTGACGGAACATGGCCTCGTCGAAGCTGTCGCCGAAGCGTTTGGCGGCTTTCTCCACCTCTTTTTGTATCTTCTCCTCGTACTTGGCAATCTGGTCCTCTATGAGCACGTCGGCGCGGTAGCGCTTCTTCGAGTCGCGGTTGTCGATGAGCGGGTCGTTGAAGGCATCCACGTGGCCGCTGGCTTTCCAGATGGTGGGGTGCATGAAAATGGCGGAGTCGATGCCGACGATGTTGTCGTGCATGAGCACCATTGATTTCCACCAGTATTCCTTGATGTTGTTCTTCAACTCCACGCCGTTCTGACCATAGTCGTAAACGGCGCCTAATCCGTCGTAAATCTCACTGCTGGGGAACACGAAACCGTACTCCTTGCAATGTGAGACAATTTTCTTGAAAACGTCTTCCTGTGCCATTGTAATTTCTTTATATTTGCGATTTTGGGTGCAAAGGTACGGATAAACGAGCGAAATGCAAAAGAAAAGCTTGCTTTTATTTTCATTTCCGAGTGCAAGTACCTTATCCAAAGGTACGGATAAACGAGCGAAATGCAAAAGAAAAGCTTGCTTTTATTTTCATTTCCGAGTGAGAGGACCTTTTCTATTTCGGGGTTGAAGGAGTTTAGGAGTTTGGGAGTTTAGGAGTTTAGACAATAGTTAATTGCACATAACTATATATAAAAAACCCGTTCAGGCAAATTTGCAATTCGCCTGCCGTGAGTATTAGAATTTGTAATTCGCAATTTGTTTCAAGGCATAGAATTCGTTGCTAATTTGTTTATAATTCGTGTCAATTTGTTTCAAGACATTTTCTCGCATTGAAAATGCTTATACTCAATGCTGCCGAATTGCAAATTCGGCAGAACGGGGTTTAGGAGTTTAGACAATAGTTAATTGCACATAACTATATATAAAAAATGCTCTGAACTAACGTCTGAACTCCTGAACTTCTGAACTTCTGAACTCCTCAAAACCCGATATTTATACACTTTCAACTGCTGATATTTGCGATGTCTTACAGGTTCATCGTTTGAGGTGTCAGAAAAGAGGTGGTAACAGGCTGGAAAATAAGGGGTTGGCCCAAGGAAACTCCAGTCCTACTGTGGGTCGTCTTCAAATAGGACTGGAGTCGGATGCGGTTTGGACTGGAGTTTTTTGCGGCTTGGACTGGAGTCGTTTGCCGTCTGGACTGAGGTTATTTTGCGAAATGGCCTGGAACAACCCTCCTTATACGCTTTTCAACTTGCAAAAAGCGGATAAATATTCAAACCTCGGACGAACACGGACTTTCACGGAGCGCTCTGCAAAAAAAAACGTGTCCGTCCGTGTTCATCCGAGGTTAAAAGGAGCAGAGTGCTCTCTGCAAGAAATCTGTGTCCGTCCGTGTTCTTCCGAGGTTAAAAGGAGCAGAGTGCTCTCTGCAAGAAATCCGTGTCCGTCCGTGTTCATCCGAGGTTTAAAGGAACGGCCAGCGTGTTCTCCAGACCGCACTTTCACGGAGTGCTTTCTGCAAAAAAGTTCCGTGTCCGTCCGTGTTCTTCCGAGGTTAAAAGGAACGGCCCAGCGTGTTCTCCCGGGGAACGAAAAAAACCGCACCGGTGAAAAGGTGCGGTTTATGTTGTTATGCGGTGGAGACTGATTTGCTCAGCTCTTGTCGGTGATGGCCTGCATGATTTTGGCCTCCAGTTCCTCGCAGAGTTCGGGATTGTCGCGCAAAAGTTTCTTCACGGCGTCGCGCCCCTGTGCCAGGCGGCTGCCGTCGTAGGAGAACCACGATCCGCTCTTCTGGATGATGTCGTGCTCCACGCCGAGGTCGAGCAATTCGCCGACTTTCGAGATGCCCTCGCCGAAAGTGATTTCAAACTCGCATTTGCGGAACGGCGGCGCCACCTTGTTTTTCACCACCTTCACCCTTACCTGGTTTCCGATGACCTCGTCGCCGTCCTTGATGCTGCTCACGCGGCGTATGTCGAGCCTCACCGAGGAGTAGAACTTCAGCGCGTTTCCGCCGGTGGTCGTTTCGGGGTTGCCGAACATCACGCCGATTTTCTCTCTCAGCTGGTTGATGAAAATGCAGGTGGTGTTGGTCTTGGCAATGGTTGACGTGAGTTTCCTCAAGGCCTGGCTCATCAGTCGGGCCTGCAGTCCCACCATGTTGTCGCCCATTTCGCCTTCTATCTCTTTCTTGGGAGTCAGTGCGGCCACGCTGTCAACGACGAGGATGTCGATGGCCGACGACGAGATGAGCTGGTCGGCAATCTGGAGGGCCTGCTCGCCATTGTCGGGCTGGGAAATCCACAGGTTGTCGATGTCAACGCCCAGTTTCTGGGCATAGAAGCGGTCGAAGGCGTGCTCGGCGTCGATGAATGCGGCAATGCCTCCGGCCTTCTGCGCCTCGGCAATGGCGTGGATGGCGAGGGTTGTCTTACCCGAACTTTCGGGACCGTAGATTTCGATGATGCGCCCGCGGGGATAGCCGCCCACGCCCAGTGCGGCGTTCAGGCCGATGCTTCCCGTGGGGATGACCTCCACGTTTTCTATGTGCTCGTCGCCGAGCTTCATGATGCTCCCTTTTCCGAAGTCTTTCTCAATCTTCGACATGGCGGCCTGCAATGCCTTCATTTTCTCGTTCTGAGGGTTCGCGGCCCCTGTATCTTCTTTCTTTGCCATTGTTCTGAAATGCTTTTTTAGTGGGTGATTAATAGTGCAAAGATACAACTTATCCCTCAAACGGCAAAACGATTGTCCGTTTTTTTGCCCGTTCATTGAAAAACGTCGGTTTTTTCCATACGAAACCGCTCCCTCCCCCTTTGCCGGATTTTAGCAAGGGGGAGGGAGCGGCTCTTTTGGAGTTGAGGAGTTCTTCAACTTTTCCCTCGCCTTTTCTTCCCCCCAAGGGGGGATTAGAGGGGGGCCTTTACCTTTTTTATTTCTAAGGGGGGATTAGAGGGGGCCTTCAATTTATATTCAAAGCTCCAGGTCCTGGTCGAAAATTTCGTGCCAGGGGAGGCCCTGCTTGTTGAGCTGTTCCATGAAGGGGTCCGGGTCGAAGTCCTCGACGTTCCACACGCCGGGCTTTTTCCAGATGCCTTTCACGAACATCATGGCTCCGATCATGGCCGGCACGCCGGTGGTGTAGCTTACGCCCTGCATGCCCGTTTCGTTGTAGGCATCCTGGTGCTTGCAGTTGTTATAGACGTAGTATGTGCGCTCCTTGCCGTCCTTTATTCCGCGAATACGGCAGCCGATGCTTGTCTCGCCGTCGTAGTTCTCGCCCAGGTCCTGCGGGTTGGGGAGCACGGCCTTGAGGAATTGCAGGGGCACTATTTTCACGCGGGCGGTGCCGGTGCCGTCGGCCAGCGGAGCCTCGTATTCAATCTCGTCGATGCGGCTCATGCCGATGTTCTGAATGACGTCGAGGTGCTTGAGATATTGCTCGCCGAAGGTCATCCAGAAGCGGGCCTGACGGATGGTGGGATAGTTTTTAACGAGCGACTCCAGTTCCTCGTGGTGCAACAGGTAGCTCTCCCTCGGTCCGATGTTCGGGTAGGTGAGCGGCTGGTGGATTTCCAGCGGCTCGGTTTCTATCCATTGCCCGTCTTTGTAGTAGAGGCCTTTCTGCGTTATCTCGCGGATGTTGATTTCCGGGTTGAAGTTGGTGGCAAAGGCCTTGTGATGGTTGCCGGCATTGCAGTCCACGATGTCGAGGTAATGAATCTCGTCGAAGTGGTGCTTGGCGGCGTAGGCCGTATAGATGCCGCTCACGCCCGGGTCGAAGCCGCAGCCCAGGATGGCGGTGAGCCCGGCCTGGCGGAAGCGGTCCATGTATGCCCATTGCCACGAATACTCGAAGTGCGCCTCGTCCTTGGGCTCATAGTTGGCGGTGTCGAGGTAGTTGCATCCGCAAGCCAGGCATGCCTCCATGATGGTGAGGTCCTGATAGGGCAA
>JAFVHN010000053.1 GCA_017474515.1 Prevotella sp.
ACTTGATGTTGCTGCTCAGGTACTGCATAAGTGCTGACTGACCACCGGGATAAGAAGGCATCTGCTCCACAACGTCGAACACCTTGTTGTCCTCAGCAGGGGGAGGTGGCGGGGGAGTTTCTTCCTTGATTTCTTCCTTAGCTTCAAGCACTTTACCGCCGACTTCATCGTTACCTTCAACAGTGAAGGCACCGATGGCCTTGTCAGACTTCTCAACCTCGTCAAGCTTAATTTCTTCCTCTTCCTTCACTTCATTGTCCTTCTTAATGACAGGTGCGGTGAACTTGATAGAAGATTTCACTTTCTCAACTTCAATCTTTTCGGGCTCCACCTTCGGCTGTTCCACTTTCTCCACCTTCTTGGCCTTTTTCTTGGCCTCTTCGATGGCAGAAAGCTCCACGGCCTGAGTGTTAGCCACTTCGCTTTGCTCGTTGATGAAGTTTATAAGTTTGATGCCTGCAACAGCCAGCAGTCCAAGTATCAGCACGATTAACATCGACTTAACGTTTCGCGAAGAGGTGCCTTTACGCAGCACGTATGCTCCGTAGTCCTTGTTCCTATTTTGGAAAACGAGGTCGGCCCATTCATTGGCCACGAGATCAATTTTTGCCATTGTCTTTACATTTTATCGTGTTCAACCGTGTTACTTGATACCACGTGCTTCGAGGAGCTTTTCGTCGTCCTCGTTGATTTTGTCAATCACGTATGTACCAATGCTGCAAATCTGCATTTCATCGAGAGCATCAACCATGTTTTCATAAGTAGCCTCGTCGGTGCACTTGATGATGATGGTCATTGTGGGAACCTTTTCAGGGCCGTTGTAGTCGCTGAGTTCACCCTTTTTGATTTTTGCCAGTTCCTTGTCATAGATGGAGTCCACCATACCTGTTGACAATTTTTTCTGGTCAAGGGCAATCTTAGCCTTCATGATGTCGGCCACGGGGGTTGAACCGTCTTCAGTGACGTGCTCGATGAGCACTTTCCTGATGCCATCGCGTCCCCAAGAGGTTTCCTTCAGACAGCTGGGGTCTTCGTAGTTGGGAATACCGTCAACATGGTAGATTTTGTTGTTTCCGGCCACATAGATGGTAATGGTCTGCGAAGCCTTAGCGGCGTTACGGTCTTTGTCTTGAATGTTCTTATCATTGCTCGGCATGGTCAAGTTCATGGTCTGCGGTTTAGACAGAGATGTACAGAGCATGAAGAAAGTGATAAGAAGCATCATCATGTCCACCATGGGCGTGAAGTCCACTCGGGTGCTGAATTTTTTCTGCTTACTTGCTTTTTGCTTTGCCATAACTTATTCCTCCGAAACATTTTTAAGAGCAGTGATGAGATAGTAGCGGTTACGATTCATGTCCTGAAGCTCCGAAAGCATTTTCTTGATAACCTTGTAAGGGGTTTTCTTGTCAGCCTTGATAGCCAGTTTCATGTCTTCACCGTTTTCTTCAAACGCAGCATTCACCCAGTCCTGGAATTCACTTTGTCCACCATTCACACTATCGGTAGGAATACCGAGTGTTTTCTGATAGTCATTAAGTTTTTCTGCATCCTGAGTGAGGAATTCGCTGAGATTTTGCATAGGAACGCCCACGTTGGCGGCTCCTCGTCCTACTTCGAGCTGTTTTCCGGTCAGGGTTACTCCGTATTTGGATGACATGTTCATGAACAATGCCTCCATTTTTGCGGGAGTATCCATTCCGAGGAAGGCCCTGCCCTCGTTATCGACGAGGATTGTAAGGACGTTGTTCTCTGGAACCTTGATTTCCGATACCGATGACGGTGTGTCCACCCTTACCGCCTCATTCTTCACGAATGTTGATGTCAACATGAAGAATGTGAGCAAGAGGACCATCACATCGGACATAGGAGTCATGTCGATCCAGATGTCGGCCTTCTTAATTTTTACTTTACCCATAGTTTTAAGATTTTAAAGGGGTTAGCAAAAATTAAGCTTCTTCAACGTGATTTGTTTCGTATGTCTGGGCAATGGTATAACCAACCTCGTCGAGGGCGTATGTCAACTTGTCAATTTTGTTTGAATAGTAGTTGTAGGCCACAACTGCGAACCACGAAGTCAAGATACCCGATGCCGTGTTCACGAGGGCCTCAGAAATACCCTGAGAAAGAGCGAGGGAGTCACCACCGCCACCAGAAGCCAGAGCGGCGAATGAACGTATCATACCGACCACCGTTCCGAACAGAGCGGTAAGAGTACCGAGTGTAGTGATAGTAGCGAGGATAGGCATGTTCATCTGCAGGGTGGGCATTTCGAGCTGAGTTGCCTCTTCGTGAGCCTGCTGGATTTTAGCCACCTTCTGTGCTTTCTTCAGTCCGGGAGTGGTTTCCATCTCCTTGTAAGCCTTGAGAGATGCGCCAACAACGTTAGCCACTGTTCCGCGCTGGTCGTCGCAGAGCTTCTGAGCCTTAGCGAAGTCACCGGCAGCGAGGGCAGCCTTGATGCTTGACACGAACTTGGGGAGTTTTCCCTTTCCATAAGCGGTGCGGAGGGCAAGCCAGCGCTCAACGCTCAGAGCAATCACAGTGAACAACAGGGTGATGATGACAGGCACCACGATACCGCCTTTGTAGATAAGGCCGAGGATGCTACCGTCTTTCACGGCGTTCTCAGGATTGTTGTCGATGAAGTTAGCGGGATTACCCATCACAAACTTGTAAACGCAGACTGCTGCGATGAAACATGCGACGATAATCCAAATAGCTGCTTGAACTCCTTGGAAGCCCGTTGATTTTTTGGGGGCTGCCTTTGCTTGTGTAGTTGCCATAATTTATTTTAATTTTTAGTTATTAATAAATTTAAGTTTGAAAAATTTCCTTGTTGTATGTTCAAACACAAATCACATTGATATGATTTCTATGCGCGGTTGTTTTAAATAGACCTCGCAAAGATAGCAAAACTTATGAAAACAGCATCGGTTTTAATAAACTTTAACCCTTAATTTGTATCAATTTGGCTTTCTTGATGACTTTCAGCCCCCTCCAAGGGGCATTATCAAGCTAATTTTTCCAGTGTCTGAGCAATTCTTTTCATGGCCTCACGAATGTTGTCGTCGCTGGTGGCGTAGCTCATCCTGAAGCATTGTGGCGAACCGAACGCATCGCCTCCCACGGTAGCCACGTGCCCTTCTTCGAGCAAGAACATGGCCAGGTCCGACGAGTTGTTGATGGTTCTTCCGTTATAGCTCTTTCCGAAGAAGCTGCTGCATTTTGGGAAGAGGTAGAACGCCCCTTGCGGCACGTTCACCTCGAGGCCGGGAATTTGCCGTGCCAGTTCCACGATGAGGTCGCGCCTTCTCTGGAACGCCTGTCTCATGTCTTCCACGCACTGCTGCGAAGCCTCGTACGCCTCGAGTGCAGCCTTCTGGCTCACCGAGCAAGGCCCGCTGGTATATTGTCCCTGCAGTTTGTTGCATCCTTTCACAATCCACTCCGGCCCTGCCATGAAGCCGATTCTCCATCCTGTCATGGCATAAGCCTTGCTCACGCCGTTCACCACGATGGTCCGCTCGCGCATGCCTTCCACAGCGGCAATGCTGGCATGAGCGCCGGTGTAGTTAATATGCTCATAGATTTCGTCGGCAAGCACAAAGAGGTCGTCATGTTTCTTGACCACCTCGGCGAGCCGCTCCAGTTCCTCTTTAGTATAGACACTTCCCGTGGGGTTGCTCGGCGAACAGAGGATGAGCATCCGCGTTTTGGGGGTGATGGCATCCTCCAGCTGTTCGGGAGTTATCTTGAAATCCTGTTCAAAGGTTGCCTCCACTGTAACGGGCACACCACCAGCCAGTTTCACCATCTGGGGATAGCTCACCCAGAACGGAGCAGGAATGACGACCTCGTCGCCGTCGTCCACCAGTGCCATGACGACGTTGCACACGCACTGCTTGGCCCCGTTGCCCACAAGGATTTCCTCGGGCCGGTAGTCCAGTCCGTTCTCGGTCTTCAGTTTCCGTGCGATGGCCTTCCTGAGGTCGGGATAGCCCGGCACTGGCGAATACTTTGAGAAGTTGTTGTCAACAGCCTTTTTTGCGGCTTCCTTAATATGTTCCGGCGTGTTGAAGTCGGGCTCCCCCACGCTCATATTGATGACGTCCACCCCCTGCGCTTTCATTTCGCTGCTTTTCTGCGACATGGCGAGCGTGGCCGACGGTGCCAGCCTGTTCAGGCGGTCTGAGAGTTTTGCCATTTTTATAATTGTCTTTATACTTGTGCAAAAGTACGCATTTTATTCATAATAACGAAAAAAAAGCGACATTATTTCTTAAAAAGTCGGAATTTTGAATAATTTTGTTTTTTTAGCCAGAAAATTTTATAGGTGCAGATTGTGCCCCATTCTGTCTTTTTTCGTCTTCAGGTATCTCAGGTTGAAGGGATTTGGTGTCACCTCAATGGGTATATTTTCCACGATTTCAAGGCCATAAGCCTCCAGCCCCACCCTTTTCACGGGGTTGTTGGTGAGCAGCCGCATTTTCTGCACGCCGAGTTTCCTCAATATCTGCGCCCCACAACCATAGTCGCGCTCATCGGGCTTGAAGCCCAGATGCACATTGGCCTCCACGGTGTCGAGTCCCTGCTCCTGCAACTTGTAGGCCGCTATTTTGTTCATCAGTCCGATGCCCCTGCCTTCCTGCTGAATATAGACGAGCGCCCCTTTCCCCTCTTTTTCTATCATCTGCATGGCCTTGTGGAGCTGTTCTCCACAATCGCACCTCAGGCTTCCGAGGATGTCGCCTGTGGCGCACGACGAATGCACCCTCACCATGACGGGTTCCTGTTCTTTCCATTCCCCCTTGATGAGTGCGAAATGCTCCAGTCCGTTGCTCACCTGCCTGAAGGGAATGAGCCTGAAATGGCCGTATGCGGTGGGCATGTCCACCTCTTCGCCCATCTGCACGAGCGAGTCTTTTTTCAGCCTGTAGGCAATGAGGTCTTTAATGGTGATGATGCGCAGCTGGTGTTTTTCGGCAAAGACCTGGAGCTGGGGCATGCGAGCCATGGTGCCGTCTTCGTTCATGATTTCAATGAGTGCCCCTGCGGGGAACAGCCCAGCCAGCCGGCACAGGTCGATGGCGGCCTCGGTGTGTCCGCTACGTTTCAGCACCCCGTTGTCCTGGGCATAGAGGGGATTGATGTGTCCCGGGCGTCCAAAGGTATGTGGAGTGGAAGCGGGATCGGCCAACGCCCTGATGGTGGCGGCGCGGTCGTGGGCCGACACCCCCGTGGTGCAACCTTCCAGTTTGTCGATGGTAACGGTAAACGGCGTGCCCAGCAGCGAGGTGTTGTCCGAAACCTGGTGGGCCAGCCCCAGTTCCTCACATCGCGAAATGGTGGTTGGTGCACAGAGCACTCCCCTTGCATGCCTGAGCATGAAGTTCACCATGTCGGGGGTTATCTTTTCCGCGGCACAGATGAGGTCGCCTTCATTCTCGCGGTCCTCATCGTCCACCACGATGACGAATTTGCCTTCTGCAAAGTCTTTCACGGCATCGTCGATGCTGCTCAGTGTGTAGTGTGGCATAAGGTATTCTTTTTTACACATTATTATATATATATGGGGCAGTGCCGCAAAGGTATCACTGCCGCGCCCGCCGTTCCTCCTCCATCTGGGCAATGCGCCCCACGATGGCCTCGTTGGTCTGGCGGATGGTTCTCAGGTCTTTCATCAGGCGTAGGCGGAACCGCCACATGCGCAGATAGAGGAACAGGCCCACCGGCACGACAACCGCCGCCACGATGTTCATCCACTTGCGCTCAAAGGGCCGCGTATGGGCCTTCACCGACACCACGGGGTAATGGTTGAGCTCGGTAAGGATGAGGCGGTCGCGGGTGTTCGACAAGTCGTCGATGACCAGCTCCATTTCCTCGCTGATGCGTTCTATCTCGTGATCGGGGGCATATTTGAAGAACACTTTCACGGGGTTGGGCATGCGGAGCAGCTTGTGGGCATGGGCGTAGGCCTCGGTTTCCTGGGTGATGCGGTTCAATGCCACGGCATCGTCGGCATAGTGGGGTGTCTCGATGACCACTTCCTTGGCCACCACATTTCGTTTCAGCCTCAGTCCCAGCATCTTGCGCACCACATTCCGGTAAAGGTCCATGTTGAACACCACCGAGTCGTTGTTGGCCTTGTAGGTGAAGAAAACGGCCACCGGGGCCAGCACTGCCGTGGCGATGCCCTTTCCGAACCAAACGGCCCACATTCCTCCGCGCGCCATTCGGTAGCCGGCGTTGTCGAAGATGTAATAGACAATAAACACCAGCACCGAGATGATGACCGGAATGCCCAGTCCTCCCTTTCGGATGATGGCGCCCAGGGGTGCTCCTATGAAGAAGAAGAGCAGGCACGAGAAAGCCAGGGTGAACTTGTTGATGGCCTCAATGTTGTGCTGGCGGATGACCTTGTCGCCGTCGCTGGTGATGAGGGCCTTGAACTCGGTGTCGGCGACGGCCATCTTCACGCGCGAGAGGGCCTCGGTCATGGTGCGCTGCTTCTGCTCGGGCGACAGGCGGTTGAACACGGTGTCGATGTTGAAGCTCTTCGTGGCCGCCATCTGCAAGGCCCTGAGCGAATCCTTGGCCGGCAGGGGGCGGTGGTGGAAGTAGATGACCTTCGCGTCGTTGTAGTAATGATAGCCGAGGCTGTCGAATTTCTCGTCGATGGAGTCCACGTCGTGGCGTATCTGTGCCAGGCTCTTGCCGCGGGCGTTGTTCGAGAGGGCACCGGCATCGGCCATGTTGAAGTCGGCATCGAAGTCGAGCACGATTTTCTTGCTGGCAAACGTTTCATGGCGGTAGGGCACGGCGGCGCTGCCGCTGATGTTCTGGCTGCGCATGTTTTCAAACCACTCGCCGTTGTAGAGCGTCAGCACCAGGTGCTTCTTCTCGGCCGTGCTCTGCAACATGCCCGAGTCGGCCACGATGATGGCGGCATCCTCGTAGCTGCCGCTCAGACGGTAAATCATCATGCCGTAGAGCATTCCCGTGCGCGCGTCCTTTTTCTGAACATAGAGGTTGGTGTTGGGAATGCCGTCATAGAAAATGCCTTCGGGAATTTCCAGCTCGGGACTTTTCTGCTTCATCGAGAGCAGGAGCTGGGTGAACGACATGTTGGCATCGGGTCCCACCACGTTCTGAAAGTAGAACGAGCCGGCCATGATGAGCAATGAGAGGACCACCAGCGAGCGGAATGCCTGCATGAGCGAGATGCCGGCCGCCTTGATGGCTGTCAGCTCGGAGCTCTCGCCCAGGTTGCCGAAGGTGATGAGCGACGACAGCAGGATGGCCAACGGCAATGCCTGGGGCACGAGCATGAGGCTCATGTACCAGAAGAACTGGGCCATTACGTCCATGGAGAGGCCCTTGCCGATGAGCTCATCGACATATCGCCACAAGAACTGCATCATCAGCACGAATTGGCAGACAAAGAATGTCGCCACGAACAGCAACAGGAACTGCCGCGAGATGAACAGGTCGAGCTTCTTTATTCTAAACATGAAACGTTATCTCCTAAATGCCGCCCTCGGGCTCTTTTCTTACAGGACGCCATGCGCCTGCCATGATGCGCACCTTTGGAACATGCGGCAAACAGTGTGCAAAGGTACTACAAAAGATTGAAAACGGCAACGGGCGGTGAGGTTTTTTCCTCTTGAGCGTCTTTTTTGGCCGTTTACAGCCCGGTGGAATGGTGCAGCTGGTCGAGGTTTTGCTCCCAGATGTCGTTCAGCGCATCCACATCCTCGGGCAGGGCATGGTCGGTGATGATGAGCACATAGTCGCCGGTGACGTCGCTCCGCTCGATGGCCAGTTCCCAGTAATTGTCGTCGGCCGACGGCTCATCGTCCCAGATGAACCGTACGCTCTTGCCTCTTACCTGCTCGGCCATGGTTGCCGTGCGCGTTTCGTGAGCCCCCCAGGGTTCGCCCCAAGTGAAGCTGAGGCGGTTGCCCTCCTGCGTCACCTCGTCGGCAATCCACTTCTGCAGGCCGCTATCGGTGCTCAACAATGGCCAGATGATGGAGTGGCTGCGGCATTTCAGCGGTTGCTCTATTCTTATTTGTTTCTTCATCAGTGTAGTCGGTTGATGGGTGATACATTGGGTTGACGGCACAAAATTACGTTTTTTCATCGGAATGACAAAAAAAAGAAACAAATTATTTTGGTCATTAAAACTTTTTAATTACCTTTGCACCCGCAATTCGGGAACACAGCCCTTTTTGCACAAATGGAGGCGAGGTAGCTCAGCTGGTTAGAGCGTCGGATTCATAATCCGGAGGTCGTGGGATCGTGACCCACCCTCGCTACGAAAAAGGGAATCTTCGCAAAGAAGGTTCCTTTTTTTTGTACCCGTAGCGTACGATTTCGAGCCAGGCACCGACTGTAAGAAGACTGCGCCACCGTCTTTCGCAAAAAGTCCGACGCTTATAGGAGCTGACATTTATAGAGCCGACCAATAGGAGCCGACGCTTCCAAGCGTCGGAGTATATTTTTATGTATTTGATTAGTCCGACGCATATAGGAGCCGACGCTTCCAAGCGTCGGAGTATATATATTTGTGTTTGGTTAGTCCGACGCTTGGAAGCGTCGGCTCCTAATGTGTCGGCTCCTATAGGATTCGGAGTTTTTTAGTTAGTCCGACGCTCCGAGGCGTCGGCTCCTATTAGCGTCAGTTTCTACACTTGCCGGCTCCTTCTACTACAACTTTCGGCTCCTACTTGCTTTTCCATTTTATAATACCGAAAAAAGATGGGTAAGTGGGTGGGGTAAATTTGGTAAAAATATTTGACAAAATTGCATAAAATATGGCGGTTTCGTAACATATTGATTATCAGTGGGTTTAAAACAGGCCAGGGTTTGACCGCAAATTTCGGGGAGAAAACTTCAAGATTTCTCCTCTCAATCTTCAAGATCTCTCCTTGAAATTTGCGGTCAAACTATTTTGGGAACTGGAGTTTTTATGAAAAATCTTGACAAAAAACATTTCATCGTAAAAGCGGTGTGGAGCAGCCAGGTTCGGGTGGTTTTTGTCCATGTTGCACAGGCAAGAAGTAAAAAAAGCGTTAAAATATTTGGAAGAGGGCGCAATAATCATTATCTTTGCACCAAATTAGGCATGGTATGCCTTGACAAAAAGATGGGAAAAAGACATGGAAAAACCCGCAACCGCCGAGGATTGCAGGTTATTACTTTGTGCATAAGTACCGCCATGGTGCTGGTTCTGGCAGGCATGGTGGTGATGAGCGTGCTCATTGCCCGCAACCTTTCTATATATATGAAAGAGAACGTGCGCGTGACAATGATGCTCAGCGACGAGATGACGCAACCGGAGGCGGAGCGCTATTGCGCCGAGCTACAAAAGCGCCCGTATATCAGCACCCTGAATTTTATCAGCAAGGAGCAGGCGCTGCAGGAACTGACGAAGGCGATGGGCGCCGACCCCACGGAGTTCGTGGGCGGCGAGAGCCCCTCGCTGGCGAGCATCGAGCTGCAGCTGAAGGCGGACTATGCCAACAGCGACTCGCTGAAATGGATTTCGCAGGAGCTGAGAAAAAACGCGAAGGTGCAGGAAATAACCTACCCGCGCGACCTGATGGACCAGGTAAACCGAACGCTGGCGAAGATCAACCTCGTATTGTTGGCACTGGCCGTACTGTTGGCCGTGGTGTCGTTCACGCTCATCAACAACAGCATCAAGCTGGGCATCTACGCCCGCCGCTTCTCCATCCACACGATGAAACTGGTGGGGGCGTCGTGGAGCTTCATCCGCAGGCCCTTCCTCAGGCAGAGCATCGCCATCGGATTGGTGGCGGCGCTGCTGGCCATCATCGTGCTGGGATTGTGCGTGTATGCGCTATACCGCTACGACCCGAACGTGCTGACGGTGATCACCTGGGGCGACCTGGCGCTGACGGCGGCGGCGGTGCTGGTGTTCGGCCTGCTCATCACGCTGCTCTGCGCTTATATCTCGGTGAACAAGTTCCTGAGAATGAAGGCGGGGGAACTTTATAAAATTTAAAAGGTGAAAAGGTTGCACGCCCCTGTTAATTTGAAAAGTTTGAAAATTGAAAAAGGAGCACGGCACAGTTTAGATTATAATAAGGTAGCCCTGCGGCCATCACTATCGTCTGAACTCCTCAACTCCTGAACTCCAAAAAATAAAAAATATATGGACAAAAAGAACCTGGCCTTTGGCCGAATGAATTTCATCCTGCTGGCCGCAAGCATGGCAGTGGTCATTATCGGACTGGTGCTGATGAGCGGCTCGTCAACAACCGACGAACAGTACAACCCCGAGATATTCAGCGCCATGCGCATCAAGGTGGCTCCGCTGGTCACCTTCGTGGGCTTTATTTCCATCATTGTGGCCATCTTGTGGAAGCCGAAGAACGACGGCAGGGAAACGGAATTAAACAACAAGGAATAAGCGATGGACTGGCTGGAAGCACTTCTGCTCGGTCTCGTGCAGGGACTGACGGAATATCTGCCCGTGAGCAGTAGCGGGCACCTCACCATCGGGCAGGAACTGCTGGGAGTGAGCGGTGAGGACAACCTCGCCTTCGACGTGACCGTGCACGTGGCAACGGTCTTGAGCACGCTCGTGGTGCTCTGGAGCGAGATAGTATGGCTGGTGAAAGGCCTTTTCAAGTTCAAGATGAACGACGAGATGAAGTACATCATCAACATCCTGGTGTCGATGATTCCCGTGGGCATCGTCGGCGTGTTCTTCAAGGAACAGGTGGAAGAAATCTTCGGCTCGGGACTGCTGGTGGTGGGCATCATGCTGTTGGTGACGGCCACCCTGCTCATCTTCACCTACTTTGCCAAACCCAGGCAGAAGGAGAAAATCAGCGTGAAAGACGCTTTCATCATCGGCGTGGCTCAGGCCTGCGCCGTGATGCCGGGATTGTCGCGATCGGGGAGCACCATCGCCACCGGCCTGCTCCTTGGAAACAAGAAGGAGAAGCTGGCGCAGTTCTCGTTCCTCATGGTCATTCCGCCCATCCTCGGCGAGGCTCTGCTCGACGTGGTGAAGACGGTGAAAGGCGAGGATGTGTTCGGAGAAATCGGCACTCTGCCACTGGCCGTGGGATTCGTGGCCGCATTCCTGTCGGGATGCTTCGCATGCAAATGGATGATTGGCATCGTGAAAAAAGGAAAGCTGGTGTATTTCGGCATCTACTGCGCCGTGGTGGGTGCCATCGCTATCGCATATAGCCTCTTTACATAACAAAAGTCATCTTTACAAAGCACCGTGAACTTCCGAACAGGGGTAATATTGCCTATCAACAAGCCCTACGCCATGTCGAGCTTCGGGGCATTGGCCCATATCCGCTATCTGCTGACCAAGAGGATGGGATATAAGGTGAAAGTGGGCCATGCCGGCACGCTGGACCCGCTGGCAACGGGAGTGCTCATATTGTGTACTGGAAAGAAAACCAAGGAGATAGAAACACTTCAGGCCCACGACAAGGAATATGTAGCCACATTGCAGCTGGGAGCATCGACGGCAAGCCACGACATGGAGCACCCCGTGGACCTCGTGACGGCCACTGACGGCATCACCAGGGAAAGGGTGGAACAGGCGCTCAAAAACTTCACGGGCGACATCGAGCAGGTGCCGCCGGCCTATAGCGCCGTCTGCGTGAACGGCAAACGCGCCTACCAGCTCAGCAGGAAAGGAAAGGAGTTTGAAATCAATGCCAAGACCGTACACATCGACGACATAGAACTGTTGCACTTTGACCCCGAGCTCATGCAGATGAGCATCAGAGTGAAATGCGGCAAAGGAACTTATATCCGCTCGCTGGCACGCGACATCGGGGAGGCGCTCGACAGCGCGGCATACCTTACATCGCTTTGCAGGACACGGAGCGGAAACACACGCATGGAAGACTGCATCACACTGGAAGATTTTCCGGCATGGCTTGAAAAGCAAGACATAGAAGGTTAAACAAACAACAGATATGAAGCTATCACAGTTTAAGTTCAAACTGCCAGAGGAACTCATCGCACTCTATCCCCACAGCATCTACAGGGAATTTGAAAACGAAAAGGGTGAGAAGGAGACCTTCCGGATTACACGACGCGACGAATGCAAATTGATGGTCATTCACCGCAAGTCGAAGACCATCGTCATGCACAAGACCGACAGCGAGGGGAACACGCTGAAAGACGAGCAGGGCAACCCGGTGTTCCTCGATTTCCGCAACGTGCTCGACTATTTCGATAGCGAGGACGTGTTCGTGTTCAACGACAGCAAGGTTTTTCCGGCAAGACTCTACGGCACAAAGGAAAGGACAGACTCAAAGATTGAGGTGTTCCTGCTGAGAGAACTGAACAGGGAAATGCGCCTGTGGGACGTGCTTGTGGAACCGGCAAGGAAAATCCGCATCGGCAACAAGCTCTTCTTCGACGAAAGCAGCACCATGGTGGCCGAAGTGATTGACAACACCACCAGCCGCGGAAGGACGCTGAGATTTCTCTACGACTGCCCGCACGAGGATTTCAAACGCGAACTCTATGCCCTGGGCGTGGCTCCCCTGCCCCACTACATCATTGACCACCGCCCCGTGACCGAGGATGACCTGGAGGACTTCCAGTGCATTTTTGCCAAGAACGAGGGCGCAGTGACGGCTCCCGCCAGCGGACTTCATTTCTCGAGGGAAATGATGAAGCGCATGGAAATAAAAGGCATCAACTTCGCTTTCATCACCCTGCATTGCGCATTGGGCAATTTCCACAACATTGAGGTTGAGGACCTAACGAAGCACAAGATGGACTCTGAGCAGATGTTCATTGAAAAGCCCGCGTGCGACATGGTCAACCGCGCCAAGCAGGAAGGGAAACGCGTCTGCGTGGTGGGCACCAGTGTGCTGAAGGCTACCGAAACGGCCGTGGGCACCGACAAACTATTGAAGGAATACGAAGGGTGGACGAACAAGTTCATCTTCCCGCCATACGAGTTCGGCGTGGCCGATGCCATGATTACCAACTTTTACCACCCCATGTCAACATTACTCATGGAGACGGCGGCTTTTGGCGGCTATGACCTGGTGATGGAGGCTTACGACCTGGCCGTGAAAAACGAATACATGTTCGGCTGCTACGGCGATGCCCTCCTCATCCTTGATGACTGACACCTGATTCTTTTTTACAAAAATGACACACACCGCCTACCTGGGCCTTGGCTCCAATCTTGGCAACAAACAGCAGAACATAGGGAAGGCCGTGGAGAAAATCAACGAGCTGATTGGCACCGTGGAGTGCCAGTCGGCTCTATTTTTTTCAAAGCCCTGGGGGTTTTCTTCCGACAACGACTTTGTGAACGCCGTGGTGAAATGCACGACGGCCCTGTCGCCGCGCGAACTTTTACATGCCGTGCAGAAGATAGAAAAAGAACTGGGAAAGACCACGAAATCGCGGAAAAACATCAATGGGCGGCTGCTGAAGGGAGAAAGCTACCGCGACCGGATAATAGACATTGACATCCTGCTCTACGACGACCTTATGGTGAACGAGCCCGACCTGCAAATCCCCCACCCGCTGATGGCCGAGCGCGACTTCGTGATGGTGCCGTTACGCGAGATACAAGAAAACGAAAAGAACGAGGCGCAGTGACCGTTGCCTCGTTCTTTTCGTTTTGGTAATCAACTATTTGCGAAACTCTTAGGAGTTCATCATTTCTGGTGTTCTTTCATATAGTCACGCGGCGACATGCCGTAGAACTTGCGGAACATGGTTGAGAAGCTGGCGGAGTTGGAGAATCCGCAGGCATACATCACCTCGGTGACATTGTGGTGTTGTGAGGCCAGCAAATTGGCGGCCTGCTTGAGTCGCAGGTTCCGGATGAAATCATGCGGCGTCTGGTTGGTCAGTTCCTTCATCTTGCGGTGCAAGTGTACGCGGCTGATGCCCACCTCCTGGGCTATCATGTCAACGCTCAGGTCGGAGTTGCTGATATTTTTGTTGATGACGGCCATCACCCTTTCAAGCAACTTCTCGTCGGGCGACTTCATCCTCACCTCGTCCACCTTGTCCTCCTGACTTTCGCTTCCCGTGAACTTGTACCTCATCACCTTCCTGGAATTCAGCAGGTTATAGATGGTTCGCTTGAGGATTTCCATGTTAAACGGCTTCACGATATAGGCATCGGCACCCGTTTCCAGTCCTTCCAATCGGTCCTCCTCGCGGTTCTTGGCCGTAAGCAGAATGACGGGCACATGGTTGGTGTTGACATTGTTCTTGATGCGCGAGCAGAGGGTGTGGCCGTCCATTTCGGGCATCATGACATCGCTGATAACGAGGTCGGGCACCTCTTGCAAGATGGTGGGCAACGCCTGTTTGCCATTGGTGAAGCGTTTCACCGAATAATCAGCCTGTAATTGAGAAATAAGGTAATTGGCAATTTCGTCGTCGTCTTCCACGATGACCAGTTCCACCTGTTTTCTCACGACGTTTGGAGCACCAGCCCCCACTTCGTTTTCTTCTGTACTTACTTCGTCGTCATCTTCCGGGAGGGAGGCGAGTTCCCACACCTGGCTTTTTTCTTCCGTTTCATCCACGTCGCCGGTCATCATTTCCTCGGAACTCAGGTGAGCATTGCCAAGGGGCAGGGTGATGACGAACTCACATCCCGTCTCCCCTTCATTGTTATGAACGGTAATGGTGCCGTGGTGAAGCTCCACGAGCGAGCGGGTCAGGTCGAGGCCGATGCCCGTGCCGATGTTGTTCTCGTTGAAGGTGTTGGCGCTTTGGTAGAACCTTTCAAAAATTTTTTCCAGCTTGTCGGGCGGAATGCCGATGCCACTGTCTTTCACCGATAGCACAGCCTCTTTCTCATTGTGTTTCAGGCTGATGTCCACGACACCTCCCGGCGGTGTATATTTGAAGGCATTTGAAAGCACGTTCATCACCACCTTGTCGAAGTTCTGACGGTCAATCCAAACGGGCAACTTCTCACAATCGTGATGATAATTGAGCGTGATGTTCTTCACCTTTGCCTGATGTCCGAAAAGAGAATGCACGTCGCCCACGAACGACACCAAGTCGGTTTCCCTCATGTGCATGGCCATCAGTCCCTTGTCGATTTTCCTGAGGTCCATCATCTGGTTGATGAGGTGGAGTATTCGCTCGGCGTTGCGCTTGATGATTTCATAGACGTGATGGCGTGCCGGGTCGCTGTCTTCCTTCATGAGCGAGAGCAGCGGCGCAATGATGAGCGTCATGGGCGTGCGAATCTCGTGGCTGATGTTCATGAAGAAACGCAACTTTGCCTCACTCATCTGCTCGGCATGAATGTGCTCTTGCAGCCTCAGCCGGTCTTTCTCCTTCTTCCTGCGGCTCTTCACCAGCTGGTAGGCCGTGGCGGCAAGGATGAGCAGATAGGCCAGCATGGCCCACCACGAAGCATACCAAGGCGAGTGAACCTTCACCACAAACTCCTTCACCTCGGTTTCCTGCTGGTTGTTCATGGCTTTCAGCCTGAAGCGATAGGTGCCGGGCGACAGGTGGCTGAACGTCACTTCGTTGACCCCGGCCGGCAGTCGTGTCCACTCCTCGCCGTTGATGCTATATAAATAAATAAGGTGGTCGGGGTTGTCGTAAGTGAGGGTTGAGAAACGAATGCTGAACGAATTGTCCGAATAGCTCAGGTCAAAGCGTTCGGAAGCCACCACGGTGCTGTCGGTAATGGTGTAAATGCCCGACTTTGCCCCTGGCACCACCTGCGTGTTTTCCACTACGAATCCCGTCAGATAGACCTTAGCCTTCCAGTCCTCCTGTTTCACCTCTGATGGAATGAACCACGAAATGCCTCCCGTTCCTCCGAAAATCAGTGCTCCTCGCCTGCTCTCTCCCACGGCGCCGTCGCTGAACTCGCTGCTCTGCAGGCCGTTGTCGATGTAATAGTTGATGGTGGTTCCCTTTTCGGGATTGAAGCAGCACAGTCCTTTGTCGGTTCCGAGCCACATATTACCCTGCCGGTCCATGATGATGGAGGCGATGCCGTTGGCGGGCAGTCCGTCCTGCGTGGTGTAGTAGCGGTCTTTATGCGTGTGCAGGTCATACATGTATAATCCGTCGTTAGTGCCCAGCCACACGCGGTCTTTGCTGTCGGCATAGACGGCGCGCGAGAACGTGCCATAGTTGGGGCTGTTGCCCTTGAAGGCCGTCGTCCAGCTGTCCTTCTCTATGTCGTAGCAGCACAGTCCTGTGCTGCTGGCCACGAACAGCCGTTTTTCGTCGGGCGACAGGCAAATCTTGCTCAAGTAGTTGTTGGGCAGGCTGTTGACCTTTCGGTCGTGGTCGGCGCCCTTTGCCATTTTATAGACTTTCACCTCGCCAGTGTTCAAGTTTTTCCTAAAGAGTCCCATGCCCATGGTGGCAATCCACACGTCGCCGTTGCTGGCTGTAGCCAGTCCGAACACGTTGCCGCTCCTGCCTATTCCCATGTCCTCGGGGTGCCAAGTTCCGCTGGCCTTGTCGAGCCATCCAGTTCCCTCGCCATAGGATGCCATCCACAAATGGCCGTTCTTGTCCTCGGCCAATGCGAGGATGGTTGACGGGCAGTTGGAATAATGTTTCGAGGTCATGGCGTTCTTGTCCACCTCATACAGCCCGTCCTTGTCGGTGCCCACCCAGATGTGTCCTTCGCTTCCAATCAGCGTGCTGGTCACGCAGTTGGTGCCTATGATGTTGCGGTCGCCCAGGCGGTAGCCCATATAGCCGAATGGCATGCGGTCCTGTGTCTGCATGAACACGCCTTTTTGGAGCAGTCCCATCCACACGTTGCCGGTGTTGTCTTCCAGGATGGAATAGATTTTCGACTTCTCGAGCTTCACGCTGGGGCTGTAATAGGGATTTTCGGTCAGTTCATCGGTCTTTGGGTTAAAGATGAAGAATCCTCGGCCATCGCATCCCAGCAGCAGCCGCCCGTCGCTCTTCACGGTGATGGTGGTGATGGGCAGTCCTGCGGTCTTCTCCACAGCCACGAAACGCCGTGCGGGTTCGTCAAAACGATAGATGCCGCGGCCTTGCATGGCCAGGTAGATTTCGCCCTGTCGGCACTGCACCAACTCGCGGAGCATGGAACGCTGCTCGTCGTCTTGGAAGAATTTCGTTTTCCGCCCGCGGTCGGTCATCACGATGCCGTTGGCCTCGGTAATCACCCAGCAGCGTCCGCGGCTGTCCTCGGTGATGCTGCGTATGTAGTTCTCTCCGCCGTCGATGTCCTTCAAGCGCGTCGTTGTAAGGTCGCAATTCAGGCGCATCAGTCCGAAGCCCGACGTACAGGCCACCGGTGTGCCGTCGCGCAGCAGTGCGAGGCTGTTCACAAACGTGTGGATGGTGTCACCATGCTCGTCGGTCATCTGGAAGTCGCGGAACACGCTGCCGTCGTAGGCCTGCACATTGTTGTTGGTGCCTACAAAAACGCGGCCCTGGGGCGACTGAATGATGCAGTTGATATAGTTGCTGCTCAGGCCTATCGACTCATCCTCCTGCTTGAACACCTGGAACTGGTAGCCGTCGTAGCGGTTCAGTCCGTTGCGCGTGCCCACCCAGATGAACCCCGTAAGGTCTTGGTAGATACATGTAACAAGGTTACTCGACAAATGGTTATCGGCATTGAACAACTTTCCCGTTTGCGCTTGGCAAATAAGGTGTGAGGAAAGTAACAGACAAAGCAGGAACAGTATCTTCTTAAATGTAGTCATGTTGTTAGTAAATAGCATGAAATGACGGTGCAAATGTACTGAATAAATGTCAAAAGAACAAGAAAAAATGATAAAATTTTGCATCAAGTAACAAAAAAGGTCAAAAAAAAGTGTCAGATATCGGAATGGTACAGGGGGAAAGCGGCCCTTGCTCTTTGTCCCGGCCTTGCCTTACCCGCCAACGACCGAGTGGGCACCTAACCATGGAAGCGCAGGGCCGGATATCGGATAACAAATTTTGAAATTATTCAACGTTCGATTGTTCCAAAATCACTCTTGTTTCGATGGATAGCGGCATAGGTAAAAAACGGTAAAAATATTTGACAAAACAGACTACTTTTGCATCACTTTTATAAGTCATTGATTTTCAGTCATTTGAAAAGTGCTTCAAGTTTGACCGCAAATTTCGGGTGGAAATCTTCAAGATTTCTCCTCTCAATCTTCAAGATCTCTCCCCGAAATTTGCGGTCAAGGCTCTTGGGGTGTTCAAAAAACCATGAAAAATCTTGACAAAGGCGCTACGCTAAATGATAAATGATAAAGCGGGGAGCTCATGGTTCACTCTTTGCGTGAACGGAGTTCGGGACTGAAGGCCGGGCTGAGAATATGCGAAATTCATAAAAACTGAATTATCAAGAAACATGTAAAGCATAAAAATCGTATTTTCCTATACATTTTATATAATATAAATGTAATTTTCCACAAGGTAGGCATACGGCCCTTATGTTACATGATGCAAAATTTGTGTTGCTAATATATAAAGGATATTAAAAAAGAGTGAGTACCTTTGCAAGCATATTTTTCAAACCAATCAATAATCATGAATAGTTAAAGTATGAAAAGAAGCAAAGACAAACTCTTGCACTTTCTGCTGGCGACTGCCATGATGCTGCTTATGGGCTCTCAATCGGCCCTGGCACAGCGTGCGACCGTCAGCGGAAACGTGTCTGACCAGACAGGCGAACCCTTGATTGGCGCCACGGTCAGCCTGAAGGGAGATGCGAAAGTTGCCACGATTACAGACTTCGACGGCAACTTCAGTCTCAATGTGCCCAATGCCCGTTCTGCGGTGTTGGTGATTAGCTATGTCGGCATGGTCACCCAGGAGGTGGCCGTTGGCGGCAAGTCGAGCGTGAAGGTCGTCATGCAAGACGACTCTAACATGCTGGAGGAAACAGTGATTGTGGGCTACGGCCAGCAGAAGAAAGCCTCGGTGGTGGGTGCCATCACGCAGACCACGGGCGAGGTGCTGGAACGTGCCGCCGGTATTACCGACATCGGCGCCGCCCTGACCGGTAACCTGCCGGGCGTGGTGACCATGGCCTCGAGCGGCATGCCCGGCGAGGAAGAGCCGAAGATTGTCATCCGCGGCGTCACCTCGTGGAACAACAGCGACCCGCTGGTGCTCGTCGATGGCATTGAGCGACCCATGTCGAGCGTTGACATCCAGTCGGTGGCCAGCATCTCCGTGCTCAAGGACGCCTCGGCAACCGCCGTCTATGGTGTGAGGGGTGCCAACGGTGTCATTCTCATCACCACCAAGCGCGGACAGGAAGGCAAGGCCCAGATCAGCGTGTCGGGAAATGCCATTATGAAAGTGCCGTCAAAACTGCCCGACAAGTACGACTCCTACGACGCCCTCGTGGCACGCAACTCGGTCATTGAGCACGAGTTGAACCTGAAGCCCGAAAGCTGGGCCTACGTGCGCCCCATGAGCTTCATTGAGAACTATCGCAACCAGACAACGGTGGAACAGCGCGAGCGCTACCCGAACGTGGACTGGCAGCGCGCTTTGTTCGAGGACTATGCCATGTCGTACAACGCCAACCTCAACGTCAGCGGCGGTACGAAGTTCGTGAAATACTTCGCCAGCGTGGACTTCGTTCATGAAGGCGACCTTTACAAGGACTTCGGCAACGGGCGCCAGTATCCCACGGGTTACAACTTCAACCGCGTGAACGTGCGCTCCAACCTCGACTTCAACATCACCAAGACCACCGTGTTCAAGGTGAACATCTCGGGGTCCAACGGCAAGCAGATGTCGCCGTGGAGCAACAGCGTGAACAACGAATGGCAGATTGCACAGCAGTGGGCCGGTGTGTACAACATTTCGCCCGACGCCTTCCTGCCCAAGTACAGCGACGGCTCATGGGGCTACCTGCCCGGTTCCACCAACGTGAGCAACGCCGCCGTGAGCATCGCCCTGGGCGGCACGCAGTACATCACCAACACCCGCATCAACACCGACTTCGTGCTGGAGCAGGACCTGAGCTTCATTACCAAGGGCCTCAATGCCCGCGGCTACATCTCCTGGGACAACGTGTTCCGCGAGGACAACCGAGGCATCAACGACCTTTACAACGACCCGCAGTACAAGTGGATTGACCCGATGACGGGTGTGGCCAACTACAAATCGCCCTACGAGGCCTACGACAAGCTGGACTACACGCAGGGCAACAAGTGGAGCACCAACGGCGGCACCGTGCAGAACTGGGCCACCCAGCGCAACCTGAACTACTCTGTACAGCTCAACTGGGCACGGCAGTTCGGCAAGCACGACGTGACGGCCATGGGCGCCTTCACACGACAGGAGAACGCCTTCGGCTCCGACATCCCCCACTACCGTGAGGACTGGGCCTTCCGCGCCACCTATAACTTCGGCGGAAAATACGGCATCGAGTACAACGGATGTTACAACGGTTCCGAGAAATTCTCCTCCGACAACCGCTTCGCCTTCTTCAACTCCGGCGGTATCAGCTGGATGATCAGCGAAGAAGGATTCATGAAGAACCTGCGCGAGAAACACATCATCGACATGTTGAAACTTCGTGCCAACTATGGTGAAATCGGTGACGACAACGTGCAGGGCAACAACCGCTTCCTCTACATGACACAGTGGGCCTACGGCGGACAATCAACCCTCGACATTACACAGAGCGGCGGCGACAACCCCTATAAGTGGTACCGCGAAGACGTGGTGGGCAACCCCAATGTGCACTGGGAAACAGTGAAGAAGACCAATGCCGGTATTGACTTCAGCTTCCTCGGCGGACTCATCACCGGTGCCTTCGACCTCTATAAGGCAAAGCGCGTGGACGTGCTCGTGCCCGGTTCACAACGCGCCGTGCCCGCTTACTTCGGACAGTCGCCCGTGACGGCCAACCTCGGTGAGGTGGAAAACCACGGCTACGAACTGGAATTGCGCTTCAACAAGGTGTTTGCCAACCAGATGCGCGTATGGGGAAATGCCAGCATGACCCACTCCGAAAACGAAATCAAGATCAAGGACGACGCCCCGCTGCTGCCCAGCTACCGCAAGGAGGCCGGCTATGCCATCGACCAGGTTCACACCTATCTTGACAAGGGCTTCATGCAGAGCTACGACGACATCTACGGCTCGCCCAAATACGACAGCAACGACGGCCTGAAACTGCCCGGCGACTACTACATCGTGGACTTCAACGGCGACGGTAAGGTTGACAGGGTGAACGACATGGTGCCCTACGGATACTCCGGCATCCCCCAGAACACCTACAACGCCACCGTGGGCTTCGAGTGGAAGGGCTTCAGCTGCTTCGCCCAGTTCTACGGAGTGACCAACGTCACCCGCGACGTCACCATGGTAAGCTTCTCCGACGTCATGCTGGCCAACGTGTACGACCAGGGCACCTGGTGGTGCATCGACCACAACGGCGACAACGTCACACCGCGCTTCAACGCCAAGCTCGGCGACGACAAGCTCTATCACGGCACTCAGTTCCTTTGCGACGGCAGCTATGTCCGTCTGAAGAACGTGGAAGTGGCCTACACCTTCAGACAGCCCTGGATTCACAAGCTGGGCATGAAAGACCTGAAAGTGTTCGTCAGCGGCAACAACCTCTGGGTGTGGACAAGAATGCCCGACGACCGCGAATCGAACTTCGCCGCCAACGGCAACGCCGGCAACGGTGCCTACCCCACCATGAAGCGTATCAATTTCGGTGTAAAGTTCAATCTTTAAATAAGGAGCAACAATGAAAAAGCATTTTAATCAATATATCGTTTGGGCTTTCGCAGCAGTAGCCTTCTCTTGGGGGATGGCATCCTGCACCGACTACTTGGACAAAGAACCCGACTCCACCGTGGGAGAGAGTGAAGCCTTCAAGAACTTCACCAACTTCGAGGGATTTGTAGAGGAAATCTATAACTGCATACCCAACAAAGAGTCCTGCTACTGGTGTACGAGCTTCAACTGGGGCGAGGACGAAATCATGAACGCCGGACTGGGCGACACCCACGTGACGGCACACTTCGACCTGGGAGACTACCGCCATTGGTACGACGAAGGCGACAAGGGCGGCCAACAGAGCTGGCTCAACCGTCCGGGCTCCAATCCCACTTCGACGGACAAGTTCAGCCACTCGCTGTCAGGCCACGCCTGGTACTGCATCCGCAAGGCCAACATCGGCCTGGCCAATCTCGACAAGATGACCGACTGCACCAAGGAAGAAAAGAACTTCATCAAGGGTCAGCTGCTCTTCTTCCGCGCATGGTGGCACCACCAGCAGATGGAATGGTGGGGAGGCATACCTTACCTGGAGGAAGTTCTGCCCGCCGACGCACAGTTCAACATGCCGAGGCTCTCGTTCCGCGAATGTGCCGAGAAGTGCGCTGCCGACTATAAGGAAGCCGCCGCACTGCTGCCCGACAACTGGGACAACTCCACCATCGGTAAGAAGACCTTGGGTAAGAACGACCTGCGCATCACGAAGGCCTGCGCACTGGCCTATGAAGGCAAGGTGCTGCTCTGGGCCGCTTCGCCGCTGAACGTGGTGGGTGCCAAGTTGGGCGCACTGAAGAGCGGAGAGACCTATTCCTATGACGCAGAACTGGCAAAGAGGGCTGCCGACGCACTGGGACAGGCCATCGCCAACATTGAAAGCGGAGCCTCACCATACGCTTTGGCAGAGTACAACTATGCCCCCGACGACGCCGACAACCGTCCGAACTACGGTATCTACGACCATGTCAAAGCCAAAGGTTCCAAGAGCAACTACTCCGACATTTTCCGTACAACGGGTGAAAGTTGGAAAATGCCGGGAAGCGTGGAAGCTGTCATGCGTGGCCCCATGCCCGACATCAACGGTTCTAACTGGAACTTCGCCAAGCTGTGGGGACCCAAGGTTGACAACCTCGTGGAGCACGACGCCATCATCCACATGCCCACCGCCAACTATGTGAACTACGCCTATGGCATGGCCAACGGCGAGCCCATCCTGCTGGCCGACGGCTCGTTGAACCCCGAGTCGGGCTTCGACCCCACCCATCCGTACAAGGACCGCGACCCGCGCTTCTATCACGACATCATCTTCGACGGCTTTAAGTTCCTGCTCACCAAGCCCTCAGGCGCCGACGCCCCGTCGGCCATCTACCAGTACATGGAGATGTTCACCGGCGGAAACATGGTGCCCACCGGCAACCCCGAGCGCAACGCCAACGGCAGCCGCACAGGCTACTACTGCCAGAAGCTGGTGCCCCACCAGTGCAACAAGTTCGACGGCATGTACAACTGGGGCGGTGCCCTGCAGACCTATCTGCCCTACATGCGCGTGGCCGACATCTACCTGCTCTATGCCGAGGCCGGAGCCGCCGCACAGGGTGCCAACTACAAAGCCAGTTGCCAGCGCACTGCCGTGGATGCCATCAACGTGCTCCGCGACCGCGTGGGTGCAGGCCATGTGGCAGAACGCTTCCTCAGCAACCAGAAGCTGTTCATCGACGAGGTGCGCCGCGAACGCGCCTGCGAGCTGGCCTTCGAAGGCTTCCGCTGGCAAGACCTGCAGCGCTGGCTGCTCCTCACCGAATATCCGTACAACGTGAAGACCCGCGAGGAATTCAAGCGCGTAGGCAACTACGACTATGAAAAAGAAGACCCGCGCAACGCCGAGGTGACCGGCTTCGACCCCGTTATCAAGAACGGAAAGGAAACCATCATCGTGGAGCGCAAATTCGGCACCAAGCACTACCTGCTGCCGCTGAAGGAGAGCGAGGTTTACCTCTATTCCGAGTACTCACAGAACCCCGGCTGGTAATCTTTTAAGTGAACTATTAAAACTGAAAAGCAAAAAGTTTTATGAAACATAATAAATATATCATACTGTCAGCCCTCCTGGCACTGCCGGCCTTCACGCCCGCAACAGCTCAGATTGACAAGGAGGACACCGAACAGGTCAACGTGGCCTTCCGCAAGGTGGCCAAGGAAGACATCCTGGGCGGAGTCTCCAGCCTCAACTACAGGGAACTGACGGACAAGAACTATAACACCTACAGCCTTGACAACATGCAAGGCTACGTGGCCGGTTTCAACGGCGCGGGCATGTGGGGATTCACCGACCATCTCGTCATCATCGACGGTGTGCCTCGCGAGGCCAACAACGTTCTTCCCTCGGAAATCGAGGAAATCACCTTCCTGAAAGGCGCACAGGCCGTGGTTCTCTATGGCAGCCGTGCTGCAAAGGGCGCCATCCTCATCACCACCAAGCGCGGACACGTGAACGACGGGCTGAACGTGGAAGTGAGGGCCAACACCGGATGGAATGTGGCAAAGGCTTATCCCGAATACCTGGGCTCGGCCGAATACATGACCCTCTACAACGAGGCCCGCGTCAACGACGGAATGGCCCCTCTCTACAAGAGTGAACAAATCTACAACTATGCAAGCGGAGAAAACCCGTACCGGTATCCCGACGTGGACTTCTACTCTTCCGATTATATTAAAAAGGTGTACAACCGCACGGATGCTTCCGTAGAAATAGAAGGCGGCAACGAGCGTGCCAAGTTCTACTCGAACGTGAGCTACTACCGTCTGGGCGACTTCCTGAACTTCGGAGAGGCCAAGAACAACTACACCGACCGCTTCAACGTGCGCGGTAACGTGGACATGCGCATCAACCAATACATCACGGCCTACGTGAATGCAAATGCCACTTACTACAATGCACGCTCGGCAGTGTCGAACCAGGACGGCGACTACTGGGCAACGGCAGCCGTCTGGCGCCCCAACCGCGTCAGCCCGCTCATTCCCGTGTCGTACCTCGACCCCAACGCCATCCAGCCGCAGACGGCCTTGTCGTCATCGAGCAACATCATCAACGGCATGTTCCTCGGAGCAGGCTCGGCAAAGGATGACTGGACAAACATCTTCGCCGACTACTATGCCGCCGGAAAGAGCACATGGACCAGCCGTCAGTTCCAGTTCGACGCCGGCGTGAATGCCGACCTCAGCAGCGTGCTGAAGGGCCTGAGCTTCCATGCCATGGTGGGTGTGGACTACGCCACGAGCTATTCGACCTCTTACAACAACGACTACGCAACGTTTATTCCTGCGTGGAGCAACTACAACGGCCCGGACCTCATCCTCTCGCTCGACAACCACAATGCGGTGGACAAGAAATCGGGAAAACAAAACGTAGGAGGTTCCACCGACAACCAGACCATTGCCTTCAATGCCCACTTCGACTACAACAACACGTTTGCCGACGTTCACAACGTCAGCGCCATGTTGCTGGCCAACGGCTTCCAGCAGTCCAAGTCTGGTGAATACCACAAAGTGAGCAACGCCAACCTCGGCCTGCTGCTGAACTACAACTTCGCCCACAAATACTACGGCGAGTTCTCGTTGGCAGCACCTTGGTCATCGCGTCTGCCCGAAGGCAACCGCTCCAGCTTCTCGCCCTCGTTCACCCTGGGCTGGAACATCGCTCGCGAAGCCTTCATGGAGGACGGACCCTTCAACGCCCTGACACTCAGTGCCAGCTACAGCAACCTGAAGACCGACCTCGACATTGAGAACTACTACATGTACCTCGGCACTTACCAAAGTGGCGGATGGTTCGACTGGAACGGTCTTACCGGTTTCTCACTCTATCAGTCAAAGCGCGGTGCCAACTCCGCCTTCGGATTCCTGAAACGCCAGGAAATCTCAGCATCTTTGCATGCTGAACTGCTGGAGCGCGCACTCAGCTTCGACGCTTCGGTCTTCACCAGCACCCTCGACGGCGGCATTATCACGGCTGCCAACCAGATGCCGAGCTACTTCAAGGTCTATTATCCCGAATCGTCGTTCCTGCCCTATTTGAACTACAACAAGGACAAGCGCAGCGGCTTCGACCTTGCCGTGAAGTACAAGAAGAACTTCGGCGACTTCGGCTTTGAAGGCGGCCTCAACCTGACCCACTACACCACGGAGGCAACAAAGCGCGACGACACCAATTATGCCGACGCCTATCAGTATCGCGAGGGCAAACCCCTCGACACCCTCTGGGGTTACGAGTGCCTGGGCTTCTACCAGCAGTCGGAATTCGACGAAAACGGACTTCTTCTGGCCGACCTTCCCCAGCCCGCCCTCGGCGCAACTGTAAGTCCCGGTGACCTGAAATACAAGGACCAGAACAACGACGGCATCATCGACTCGAAAGACCAGATCGACCTGGGCAAGGGCGGATGGTATGGAGCTCCCACCACGCTGGGTGTCAACCTCACCTTCAAGGTCAAGAACTTCACGCTGTTCATGCTTGGCATCGGCGGCTTCGGCGGCCACGCCTTCAAGAGCAACAGCTACTGGTGGATTGCCGGCGACAGCAAGTATTCGGCTGCTGTGCGCGACCGCTGGACACCTGAAACGGCCAACACGGCCACCTATCCCCGTCTGCACGTTCTGAGCGGTGCCAACAACAACACCAACTCCGACTTCTGGATGTACTCTACCTCTCGTTTCGACCTCGCCAAGGTCCAGCTGACCTACGACTTCCCCAAGTCCATCATCGGCAACGGCATCGTTAAGGGTCTTTCACTCTATGTCAGTGGAAACAGCCTGCTCACACTCGCCAAGGAGCGTGAACTCTTGGAAATGAACGTCGGCAGCGCCCCGCAGTCCCGTTTCTACAACCTTGGTGCAAAAGTATCATTCTAATTTGAAAAAGGAATACAGACATGAAACTTAAGAATATCATTCTTTTCGGTACCGTTTCCGTAGCGCTGACATCCTGCGACGACCTCTTTGAGCCCGCCCTGGAAAACAATCAGGACATCTCTCAGATGTACACCGACCCGCAGTTTGCGCGTGGCATCATGGACAACGCCAACCTGGTGCTGCCCTACGAGGAAAACCCCACCAACATGACGGACGTGGCAACCGACGATGCTGTCTCCAACGACAACGACAACAATTATCTGAAAATGGCCCTGGGCACATGGACATCGAGCACCAACCCCATCAACCAGTGGGAAACGCGCTACCATGCCATCCAGTACCTCAACCTGTTCCTCGAGAACGCCGACAAGGTATTGTGGGACTACTCTTCCGAAGCCCTCAACCAAATGCACATGGACAACTACAAGGGCAATGCCTACGCCCTTCGCGGACTCCATTTCTTCTATCTCCTGCGTGCCCACTGCGGCATGGTTGACGGAGAGCTGATGGGTGTGCCCATCCACCTCACCTCAGAGGACGGCAGCTCCGACTTCAACCAGCCCCGCAACACCTTCAAGGAGTGCATCGACCAGATTATGTCCGACTTCGACGAAGCCCTGACCTACTTGCCCACCACTTACGGCGACGTCACCTCTTCTGCCAACGTTCCTGAGAAATACAGGTCGATAGGCGGTGGCGAGGACGATTACAACCGTGCTTTCGGCAAGCTGCAGCGTGGTAAGATTGACGGCCGCATGATTGCAGCCTTCAAGGCACAGGTGGCACTCTTTGCCGCTTCGCCCGCTTACGCCTCTGCCGGTGCCATGAGCTGGGAACAGGCCGCTCAGTATGCTGCCACCAGTTTGAGAAACATCGGCGGCATCGCAGGCATGGATGCCGAAGGATGGCGTTGGTTCAACAATGTCAGCATGATTGAGAGCTTTGCCTTCGACAACCCCGACCCGCAGGAAATCTGCTGGCGCGGTGTGGTGGGCGACAGCTACAGCGTAGAGGAAAGCAACTATCCTCCCTCGCTCACCGGCAACGGCCGCGTGAACCCCACTCAGAACCTTGTCGATGCCTTCCCCATGGCAAACGGCTATCCCATCTCTGACGGTGCTTCAGGCTACGACCCCAGCAATCCCTACGAGAACCGCGACCCGCGCCTGAAGGCATACATCCTTGTCAACGGCGAGACCATCGGTGCCAACAACACGGTCATCAACACGGCTGCCGACAACGACGAAACCCTCGACGGCCTGAACCGCGAGAACAAGAAGTCAACCCGCACGGGCTACTATCTCCGCAAGCTGCTCCGCAACGACGTGAACCTGAACCCCGCTGCCAACAAGCGCCATTTCGGTGCCCGCATCCGCTACACCGAAATCTTCCTCGACTATGCCGAGGCTGCCAACGAGGCACAGGGCCCGAAGGCCAACGTGGGCGGTGCCAACTTCTCTGCCTACGATGTCATCAAGGCCATCCGCGAGCGCGCCGGCATCTGCAAAGGCACTGCCGACCCCTATCTCGACAGGTGCGCCCAGAGCAAGGAGGCCATGCGTGAACTCATCCGCAACGAGCGCCGACTGGAGCTGTGCTTCGAGAACCACCGCTTCTGGGACCTGCGCCGCTGGAAGGCCGACCTCAACACCGTGGCCAAGGGCATCAGCATCACCAAAGACCCCGCAACGGGAGCATTCGTCTATAAGACCATCGACGTGGAACGCCGCGACTACAGGGACTACATGTACTATGGCCCCATCCCCTACAGCGAGGTGATGAAGTGGAGCGCACTGCGTCAGAACGACGGTTGGAACTAATATATTTGGAAATAGAAAACTGAAAACAGATTATTATGATTACCAAGAAAATAAAGTTATTCCTCTGTGCAGGCCTGCTGGGCTTCGGCTTTGCCGCAAGCCTCACCAGCTGTGAGAACGGCGACATCGAATTTCCCGACTACGAGGGTGGCACCACGGTCTATTTTCCTTACCAGTACCCCGTGCGCACCATCGTCCTGGGTGACGATGAATACGACACCTCGCTCGACAAGGCTCACAAATGCCAGATAAAGGCCACCTTCGGAGGTTCCTACAACACCAGCAACGGCAGTGTGCAGGTACAGGTTGACCCCTCGCTCGTGCAGGGTCTCACCTTTGCCGACGGCACTCCCGTGAAGGCCATGCCCGACAGCTATTACCAGCTGTCCACCACCACGCTCAACTTCAACGGTTCCATGTATGGCACCACCGAAGTGCAGCTGTCAGACGCATTCTTCAACGACCCCGACGCCGTGAAGGAAACCTACGTCATTCCTCTTGTGATGACTGGTCAGTCGGGCTTCGGAAAGATTCTCACCGGCAAGCTGCTCGAGGGCTTCTCGGGTTCACGCTGCGACGAGTCCGTCTGGGACATCAAGCCCATGGACTATGTGCTCTACTGCGTGAAATTCCAAAACAAGTATTCGGGCGTGTGGCTCACCCACGGCACCACCTCCACCGCCGACATTGAGCATGCTCACGAGGCTGTGGTGAGGACAAAGTCGCTCAACAGCTGCATCTATACCGTGTCCTACCAAGAGGGCAGCACCGTTTACAGTGCCGACCTGCTCCTGGATTTCAACGGCGACAACTGCACCATCTCGTCGCTTACCAACGGAGTCACCGCTACGGGCAATGGCACTTGGGGTGACGACACCGAGAAAAAGGCATGGGGCAACAAAAACCGTGATGGCATGGAGCTGAACTACGCCGTTGACTTCGGCGACGGCCACAAGTTCGCCACTCACGAAAAGATGGTGTGGCAGCGCAGTGGCGTCGTCATCGAAGAGTTTTCTCCCGTTTATACTAAGTAATGCTTAAAAGACAGGAAACAATGAAAAAGAATTTTATCATATTAGCACTCGGAGCCATGTTCTTGGCTTCGTGTGCCGATGAGTTCGACCGCAACTTCGAGGTGGCCCGTCCCGACCGTCTGAAAGAATACGGCTATCTGAACGACTACGGCCCCTTGAAGAGCTACATCGACCAGTCAAAGAATCCCAACTTCAAGCTGGGTGTTGGCGTCGATGCCGCCAACTATGCCAAGCAAGGAGTCTCCTACGTGGTGTCAAACGCCAACTTCACCGAGGTGGTTGCCGGCAACGCCATGAAGATGGCCTCCTGCGTTGACGACAAGGGCAACATGAGCTTCGCCACCGTTGAGGATTTTGTCACCACGGCCAACAATGCCGGCATGAACGTCTATGGCCACACCCTGGCCTGGCATGCCCAGCAGCCCGTGAAGTGGCTCACTTCACTGCTTGCCGACAAAAAAGACCCCAACTACTCTGCCGAGGCCGTGCTCACGCCGGTGACCGAGAAGCGCCGCTGCATCCGCGTCAACTCCGACGACATGGCCGATGCCGCCTGGGACACACAGTTCTGGCTGGTCTTTGAAGACCACCCCATCCACAAGGGCGACACCTACGAGTTCTCCATCGACCTTCTGGCCAACAAGGCTGCCACCGCCGGCTCGCAGACGCACACCTCGCCGGGAGCCTACATCCACTGGGCAGCCGTGGGCACCCTGCCCTTCACCGAGCAGTGGAGCACCTTCAAGTCATCGGGAACCTTTGACAACGATGCCCAGGAGGGCGGCTATTCCGTGGCCTTCAACCTGAACGACTTTGCCGAAGCCAACATCTACTACTTCGATAACATCAGCCTGAAAATCAACGGCCAGGAAGTCATCAAGAACGGCGACTGCGAGGGCGATGACGTGTCGAGCTTCGTCACCAAGGAGAAGCGCGGAGCCACCGTGCCCTCAACCATCGTCGATGAAACCATCGTCTATCGCATGGAGACACCGCCCTCCACGGTCGAGGTCAACGTGCCGCGCACATGTATCAAGGTGTGCTCCGACGACATGGCCGAAGCAGCCTGGGACACACAGTTCTGGCTCGTCTTTGAAGACCATCCCATCCATACGGGCGACTCCTACGAGGTGACCATGAACGTGCGCGCCGACCTGGAGGCCACCTCCGGCACCCAGACGCACCTGGCTCCCGGAAGCTACATCCACTGGGCAGCCATCGGCACCGTGCCGTTCAAGCCCGAATGGACCGAATACCACATGACCGGAACCTTCGACAATGCCGCACAGGAAGGCGGCTACTCCATCGCCTTCAACCTGAACGACTTTGCCAGCGCCAACAACTACTACTTCGACGACATCAGCCTGAAGATCAACGGCGTGGAAGTCATCAGCAACGGCTCTTGCGACGATCCCAACGACACCAAGAGCTTCGTCATGAAGGAAGCCCGCGGCAACGTCATCCCCGCCCGCATCGTTGACCACTACACCGAGTACCGCGAGAGTGCCGGCTTCATTCCGCTCACCGCAGAAGAGAAGAAAGACACCCTCACCTGGGCCATGGACAAATGGATTCACGCCATGATGGACGCTTGCAAGGACGATGACGGCAACCTCCTCGTCAAGGCTTGGGACGTGGTGAACGAGGCTATCTCCGGTGGTGGAAACAACGGCAACGGCTTCTACGCCCTTCAACACGCTACTGAGGACAACACCACCGACTTCTTCTGGCAGGACTACCTCGGCGATGAGGACTATGTACGCACCGCCGTAAGGCTGGCTCGCCAATATGGCGGCAACGACATCAAGCTCTTCGTCAACGACTACAACCTCGAGAGCGACTGGGACCAGAACAAAAAGCTGAAGAGTCTCATCGATTGGATTAAGAAATGGGAGGCCGACGGCGTGACAAAGATCGACGGCATTGGCTCTCAGATGCACATCTCGTGCTACATGAATCCGAAGACTCAGGAAAGCAAGAAGGCCGCCATTGAGAACTCCTTCAGGCTCATGGCCGAAAGCGGCAAGCTGGTGCGCATCAGCGAGCTCGACATGGGACTGGTTGACGAGAACGGCAAGGATGTCAAAACACCCGACGTCACCGAGGAACAGCACCACGCCATGGCCGAACTCTACAAATGGGTTATCCAGAAGTACCTGGAAATCATTCCCGTCAACCAGCAGTGGGGCATCTGCCAGTGGTGTGCCACCGACAGCCCGGCAGACAGCGGATGGCGTGCCAACCAGCCCGTGGGACTCTGGGACATCGATTACTACCGCAAGCACACCTACGCCGGCTTTGCCGACGGTCTGCAGGGCAAGTAACGGTGCATTACGAAAAAAAAAGCCAACACAATTTGAATTAGTTAGTGCATGAAAATGAACTGTTAACGAAAAAGCAGTCATGAGAAGAGGCCATGTCGTGAGACACGGCCTCTTTGTTTTTTTTCATGACAACCCAACCTTCCCAATTCCTCATTCCTAATTCCTCATTCCCAATTCCTAATTCCTCATTCCCAATTCCTAATTCCTCATTCGTGAAACATCGTGAAAACACATTGAAACATATCAGCACCCTTGTTCAGCGGGAAAAGGCTAACTTTGCACTCATCATTGCGACAATCTATAATAAAAACATACTTATGAAAAAGAAAACCGACCTTCTGCCGGGTGCCCGCAAAGCCGGGCGCTCCATCTGCGGCTTGTTCCGCTCCCAAGTCATGTTGACGGCCGCCTTCACGGCCATGCTGCTGGCCCTCACGGCCGGCAAGTCGCGCGCCGCCGTCGATCCCAATTTCTACATCTTCCTCTGCTTCGGCCAGTCGAACATGGAAGGCAATGCGCGTCCCGAGGCGCAAGACCTGGCCAGCCCCGGCCCCCGCTTCCTGCTCATGCCCGCCGTGGATTTCCCCGAGAAAGGGCGCAAGATGGGCGAGTGGTGCGAGGCCTCGGCCCCACTCTGCCGCCCCAATACCGGCCTGACGCCCGCCGACTGGTTTGGCCGCACACTGGTGGCCTCTCTGCCCGAAAACATCAAGGTGGGTGTCATCCATGTAGCCGTGGGAGGCATCAAAATTGAAGGCTTCATGCCCGACGAGATTGCCAACTATGTGAAGAACGAGGCCCCGGGCTGGATGAAAGGCATGCTCGAAGCCTACGGCAACAACCCCTACAAGCGCCTGGTGGACCTTGCCAAGAAAGCGCAGAAAGACGGTGTCATCAAGGGCATACTGATGCACCAGGGCGAGTCGAACACCGGCGACCCCGAATGGGCCAAGAAGGTTCAGAAAGTCTATGACGCCCTCTGCGGCGACCTGAAGCTGAAGCCCGAGGATGTGCCCCTCTTTGCCGGAAACATCGTGCAGGCCAACGGACAGGGCGTTTGCATAGGCTGCAAGAAGCAGATTGACGAGCTGCCCCAGACCATCCACACCTGCCAGGTCATTTCTTCCGACGACTGCACCAACGGCCCCGACCGCCTGCACTTCGATGCCGCCGGCTACCGCGAGCTGGGATGCCGCTACGGCGAGGCCGTGGCACGCTTCCTGGGCTTTGAGCCCAAGCGCCCGAAGATGGCCTCGGCCGTCAAGAAGATTGAGGTGCCCGCCGACGCCGTCACCGCCGAGACCACCGTCCCCGGAAACGAATTCCCCAAGGTTGACAGCCAGCACCGCGCCTACTTCCGCATCAACGCTCCCCAGGCCCGCAAGGTCATCGTGGACATCTGCAACAAGAAATACGACATGCAGCCCGAGGGCCAGGGCAACTTCATGGCCGTCACCGACCCGCTGCCCGTGGGCTTCCACTACTATTTCATGAACATCGACGGCATCAACTTCATCGACCCCGCCACCGAGACATTCTTCGGATGCAACCGCGAGTCGGGCGGCATCGAGATACCCGAAGGACCCGAGGGTGACTACTACCGTCCGCAACGCGGCGTGCCCGCCGGCAGCGTCAGGAGTATTTTCTACTGGAGCAACGAGCAGAACAAGTGGCGCCACGCCATGATTTACACCCCCGCCGAGTATGACCTCAAGAAGAATATCAAGAAGCGCTACCCCGTGCTCTACTTGCAACATGGCATGGGCGAGGGCGAAACCAGCTGGAGCAACCAGGGACACATGCAGCACATCATGGACAACGCCATTGCCAAGGGTGAGGCCGTGCCGATGATAGTGGTCATGGAGAGCGGCGACATCAAGGCCCCGATGGGCCGCGGACAGGGCATGGGCGACTATGGCGCCTCCTTCTACCCCGTGCTGCTCAACGACCTCATTCCCTACGTCGATCAGAACTTCCGCACCAAGACCGACCGCGACAACCGCGCCATGGCCGGACTCTCATGGGGTGGCCACCAGACCTTCGACATCGTGTTCAACAACCTCGACAAGTTTGCTTGGCTGGGCACCTTCAGCGGCGCCATCTTCGGGCTCGACGTGAAGACGGCCTACAACGGCGTGTTCACCAATGCCGACGAATTTAACAAGAAAATCCACTACATGTACATGAACTGGGGTTCCGACGATTTCATCAAGAATGGCGACCTGGTGCGCCAGCTCCGCGAAATGGGCATCAAGGTCGATTCCAGCGAGTCGGCAGGAACAGCCCACGAGTTCCTTACATGGCGGCGCGGACTCCATGAGTTCATCCCGCACATCTTCAAATAAGAAGTACTCTGACATTGATAATACTTTTGGTACCCCCGAAGGCGACATTCCGCCCTCGGGGGATTTTCGTTTTGTAAAGATTTTTCATAATTTCTTCCATACCAAAGATGGTTTGACAGCAATTTGAAGGGAGAGATTTGGCAAATCTCTCCTCTCAAATTGGCAAATTTCGACCCAAAAATTGCCGTCAAACGGTCCGCCGTTATTAGAGCATTGATTATCAAAGTGTTACAAAAAGAGGCGTTTCGGGCAGATTTTGTAAAGATTTTTCATAAGAAAAACGCCCCCTTCTACCCCTCCTCCATCTCCATTTCGCAGTCCTCACCACCCCAATTGTTTGCGCGGAAAGGCAAACCTTTCCACGCCTCCGCCACAAAGAGAAAAAAAATCGCATTAGTAACAATCAAAAAAGAAAATGATACAATGAAAAGGGCGGTTGTAGGTAGTTTTTATTAACTTTGCAAACTGGGAAACCGCCTTTTTGAAACAATTATAACCCAATATTATCAAATTCATTACTATTATGAGCAAGAACAAAAAATTTATGAGAAGTCTGGCCGCCCTTTCACTGGCAGCCCTCTTTTCCGTTCCTGCCTCTGCCCAAGGGTTCGGCCCGGGCTTTGGTGGGCAAAACTCCGGCCCCGGCCTGAAGGATGCCTATGACGGCTATTTCACCATCGGCGTGGCCGTCAACCAGCGCAACGTCACCGACGAGGCACAGGTGGCACTCATCAAGAAGGAGTTCAACAGCGTCACCGCCGAGAACGACTGGAAACCCGGAGAAATCCACCCCAAGGAGGGCGTGTGGAACTTCGAGCGCGCCGACAAGATTGCCAACTTCTGCCGCGAGAACGGCATTAAGATGCGCGGACATTGCCTGTGCTGGCACTCACAATTTGCCGACTGGATGTTCACCGACAGCAAAGGAAAGCCGGTGAAGAAGGAGGTGTTCTACGAGCGACTCCGCGAGCACATCCACACCGTGGTGAACCGCTACAAGGACGTGGTCTATGCCTGGGACGTGGTGAACGAGGCCATGGCCGACGACAACCAGCGCGGATGGCCCGGACGCGGCGAGCAGAGCCCCTACCGCCAGAGCCGCCATTTCCAGCTCTGCGGCGATGAGTTCATTGCCAAGGCTTTCGAGTTCGCACGCGAGGCCGACCCCAACGCCCAGCTGTTCTACAACGACTACAGCACCGTGGACCCCGGCAAGCGCGAGCGCATTTATAATATGGTGAAGAAGATGAAGGACGCCGGAGTGCCCATCGACGGCATCGGCATGCAGGGACACTACAACATCTACTTCCCCGACGAGGAACTGCTCGACCAGGCCATCACACGCTTCAAGGAACTGGTGAAGCACATCCACATCACCGAGCTCGACCTGCGTATGAACAACGAGAGCGGCGGCCAGCTCATGTTCAGCCGCGGCGAGGCAAAGCCCATGCCCGGATATATGGGAACTCTGCAGACCGACCAGTATGCACGCCTGTTCAAGGTATTCCGCAAGCATAAGGACGTCATCGACAACGTCACCTTCTGGAACCTCGGCGACCGCGACTCGTGGCTCGGCGTAAACAACCATCCGCTGCCCTTCGACGAGAACTACCGCCCGAAGGCCTGCTACCGCGCCATCCGCGACTTTGACCCCTCACTCGACAACCGCAAGCCGAAAGAAGACTTCGTGAGCAACCCGCTCAACCAGCCCGGACAGGAATATCCCATGGTCAACAGCGAGGGCTATGCACGCTTCCGCATTGAAGCTCCCGATGCAAAGTCGGTCATCGTAAGCCTCGGACTCGGCGGACGCGGAGGAACCGTGCTCAAGAAAGACAAGGACGGCGTGTGGACTGGAACCACCGATGGACCTATGGACGAAGGCTTCCACTACTATCATCTCACCATCGACGGTGCCACCGTCAACGACCCCGGCACTGGCAACTTCTTCGGCAGCTGCCGTTGGGAGAGCGGAATAGAAATTCCGGCCCACGACCAGGCTTTCTACCAGAACCGCATGGACGTGGAGCACGGAAAGATGGTGCAGGTATTGTTCCCCTCGCAGAGCACCGGACTGGTGAAGACGGCCTACGTCTATCTGCCCCCCACCTACGACAAGAAAAAGAAAGAACGCTTCCCCGTGCTCTACTTGCAACATGGATGGGGCGAGAACGAAACCAGTTGGCCCGTGCAGGGACGCGCAGGACTCATCATGGACAACCTGCTGGCCGAGGGAAAAATCAAGCCCTTCATCATCGTGATGACCTACGGAATGACCAACGACATCAAGTTCGGAGGCATGCAACAGTTCACCGCCAAGGAGTTTGAAACCGTGCTCGTTGATGAGCTCGTGCCCTACATCGACGCCAACTTCAAGACCATTGCCGACAAGAAGCACCGCGCCATGGCCGGACTCTCGATGGGCGGCATGGAAACCAAGACCATCACCCTGCGCCGGCCCGAGGTATTCGGAGCCTACGGACTGCTCAGCGGCGGACAATATGAACCCAGCGACATTCAGGACAAAAACCAGGTGGACCTCATCTTCCAGAGCTGCGGAAGCAAGGAGCGCCCGCAGAGCATCCTGGAGTCAACGGCACGCCTGAAGGAGGCCGGCTTCAACGCCCACGGATATGTGTCGGAAGGCACCGCCCACGAGTTCCTTACCTGGCGCCGCAGCCTCTACCAGATGGCACAGCTGTTGTTCAAGTAAACCTCTTTGCCATTTCCCACACATGAAAAAGACATTCATCCTATTGCTGATGGTGCTCTCGGCCGCAGGGCTGAGGGCATCACAGCCCACACCCTGGAAAAAAGGAGCCTTTGAAATCAGGAAATACCGCAACCTGTTCGTGGAAATGGGGCACAAGGAAGCCGACGTGGAGGCCAAGCTCAAGGAGGTGTTCAACGACGTCTTCCGCGGACCCAACAAGGTGTACTTTGAAGTTGGCGACACCCTGGGATACATCTCCGACATCAAGAACCACGATGTGCGCACGGAAGGAATGTCCTACGGGATGATGGTCGCCGTGCAATTCGGCGAGAAAGACATCTTCGACCGGCTGTGGCGATGGGCCAAGAAATACATGCAGCACCAGGACGGCATTCGCGAAGGCTACTTCGCATGGAGTTGCAAGACCGACGGCACACGCAATGCCGAGGGAGCCGCCAGCGACGGCGAGCTCTACTTCATCACCTCGCTCATCTTCGCCTCCAACCGCTGGGGCAACAACACCGGCATCGACTACGGAGCCGAGGCACGACGCATTCTCGACTGCTCCATGCCCAAGGAGTATGAGCAGCAGGGACGGCCCGGAGGATTCGGGGGCTTCGGAGGTTTTGGCGGACAAGCACAAGGGCAAGGACAGGCTCAAACGGGTCCACGGAAAGCAAAGATGTTCCTCATCGACCCCGAAACAAAGCTCATCACCTTCACGCCCGACGGTTTCGGACAAAGTTTCACCGACCCCTCCTACCATATCCCGGCTTTCTATGAGGTGTGGGCAAAATGGGCCGGCGACGGACGCGCCGACTACTGGCAGGCAGCCGCCGACTCCTCGCGCGTCTTCCTACACAGGGCCATCCACCCCGTCACGGGGCTGAACCCCGACCAGTGCCAGTTCGACGGCACCATCAGGGGTGCCAACTCGCCGTGGATGCGCGGAAACGCCAACTTCCGCTACGACTCTTGGCGCATGCCAATGAACATTGCGCTCGACTACGAATGGAGCTGCGCCGACCGCGAGTGGCAACAACAATACGGCCACCACATCCAGGACTTCTTCTACTCGCAGGGCGTCAACACCTTCGTTGACCAGTATCGCGTGGACGGAACCCTTCCCGAAGGCAACGAGATACTGCGCGCCGGAGGCTCGGAACCCAAATTGCGCCATAGCATAGGACTGGTGGCAACGGTGGCCGCCGCAAGTGTGATGTGCAGCCACGACAAAAGCCGCGAGTTCGTGGAAGCATTGTGGAACGCCCGCCACGAGCCTTTCGACGACGGCTATTTCGATGCCTACTACGACGGTCTGCTCCGCCTCTTCGCATTCATGCACCTGAGCGGACACTACCGCGTCATCTTCCCTGCCGGCAACTGACAACATCCGACCATTTCACCGCAAAACGCAACCATTCTCACCAGAGAATGAAAAGCACATAAAAAAACACTGGAGCGACCATCTACCGCCGCCCCAGTGTTTTTTTCATATACTTTTCAGAATTCCCCCTTGTAGGGACAAACTTCATGTATGTCCGAAAACGCCCGAAATCACAAAAATAAACCGAGGCGGTCGAACAGACTACTTATCATTATAATGACCATAGGTGGAAAGTACGAGCACAAGAACTTCCGTGTCGAAAATCCTATATACCAACCTGTGTTTCTTGGATATTTGTCGGCTCCAACGCCCTTCCGGCTTACCTTTCAATGGCTCGGGATGGCCCAGGCCAGTTTTGGGATGCTCTTTCAGTTCATCGATAAAGCGGAGGGCCTTATCGTAAACTTTCGGCTCATTCCTTGCCAACCTGTCAAGGTCAGCCATTGCATCGGATGTGAACTCAATGTTATACATGATAACCACACCTTCTCAACATGTCGGTCACCGTTTCTCCGGGAAGCAAGCGCGTACATTTTCCTTCGTCATATTCTTTCTCTCCGCGTTCAATTTTGGCGAGAAATTCCTCTTCCGTCATCAGTGTCGGGTCGGTTTTCTTACTGGCGGCCAACTTCTTCACATACTTCAAGACCTTGGACATTAGCGTGGCGTCATCTGCTATTTCGCTCATGGCACGATACAACTCCGCGTTCAACTCAAATGCTGTCATAATCTTATACTATTTGTTCCGGCGACAAATTTAGATAAAATTCGTGAATTATAAGCCAGTAGAGATAAAGAATTAAGTTTCTTTAGAGGAAAGATACGAAATAATCGCAAATAAACAAAATAAGCAAATCATTTTTATTTCTTCCCTAGAAACGATTTCCAAAATCATTCCCAACAGGAGCACGGCGCATACGGGCGACAGGACGTATGAACGGAGCATCTTCGTCGCGCCAAGGCGGATGTTATATAAAAAAAAGAAAATGATACAAGGGGCAATGCGGCACATGCGGTTTTTTCGTAATTTTGCAACCGCCGATGAAACATTCCGTCGGTTTTTTAACACATTATCTACTACGCGCATACGATTATTCTATTTTAAAAATATAGACATGAAAAAGACTCTATTATCAACTATCATGATGTGCTGTTGCATGATTGCAATGGCACAACCCCAAGGGTTTGGCTTTGGCGGCTTCGGCCGTCCACAAGCCAACCCTGATTTCAAGGACATCAACTATGCGGGCGACGACCTGGAAGCCCACCGCCTGGACATCTACCTGCCCAAGACGGATGCCAAGTCCTACAAAGTCATCATTGCCATCTATGGCAGCGCCTGGTTCTCCAACAACATGAAGGGCATGACCTACATGTCGCTGGGCAAGCCGCTCACCGATGCAGGTTTTGCCGTGGTGTGCATCAACCACCGCTCGAGCGGCGATGCCAAGTTCCCCGCGCAGATTAACGACGTGAAGGCCGCCATCCGCTTCATCCGCGCCCACGCCGCCGAGTACAAACTCGACACCTCGTTCATCGGCATCACCGGTTTCTCCTCAGGCGGTCACCTGTCGTCGCTGGCCGGCGTCACCAACGGCATGAAGACGCGCACCGTGGGCAGCACCACCGTCGATATTGAGGGTTCCGTGGGCAACGACCTCAACCAGAGCAGCAGCGTGGATGCCGTGGCCGACTGGTTCGGACCGGTGGACATGGCGCGCATGAACAAGTGCGAGACTGTGAACGACGGCAAGTCGCCCGAGGCAGCGCTCATCGGCGGCGCACCTGCCGACCTGCCCGACATGGTGAGCCTCATCAGCCCCATCACCTACGTGTCGCCCTCGTGCCCGCCCTTCATCGTGTTCCACGGCCAGGCCGACACCGTGGTGCCCCATTGCCAGGGCGTCTATTTCTCTGAGGAACTGAAAAAGGCCGGCAAGCTGAAGGAGTTTATCAGCGTGCCCGAAGGCCAGCACGGCCCCGTAACGTTCAACGAGGACAGTTTCAAGAAGATGACCGATTTCTTCCTTGAGCAGGCAGCCAAGAAATAAGACCACACAAACGGCAAAAAAACTCCAGAAGGCATGGCTTCCTGGAGTTTTTTTGTGCCCGTTCGCCTCATCATGGAGTTCAGTGTTGCGCAATCGTTTTGTCAAGATTTTTCATGGAATTTCTAATCCCTGGAAAGGTTTGACCGCAAATTTCGAGGAGAGAATTGGCAAATTGAGAGGAGAGAATTGGCAAATCTTTCCCCAATATTTGCGGTCAAACTTGGCGCAAATTTCAAACCGTTGATTTTCAACAACTTACAAAACACGGACAAAAGCGGCCCGTTTTGTCAAATATTTTTACCAATTTTAACCCATAAAGCTATCCATCCCAAGGAAAGAAAATCATAAAAAAACACGCCGATACTTTTGTCTGAACTCCTTTAATATATAAAAGACGGAAAGTTACTTTCACTCGGAAATGTAAAGAAAAACGAGCGTTCATTTTGTATATCGCTCGTTTATTCGTACTTTTGATAAGTTACTTTCACTCGGAAATGCAAAGAAAAACGAGCTTTTTCTTTGCATTTCGCTCGTTTATTCGTAACTTTGCAGTCAAATCAATCACCAATCTCAACCATCATGCGACATTGCCGATTTTCACTTGTCCTTATTGCCTTGTTGACATGTTGCGCGGCCTTTTCGCGCCCTGCCAAGTCGCCCAACGGCAAGCTGACCCTTGAATGTCAAGACAACCATTACGTGCTCCGTTTTGAGGGCCACGACATGCTCACCCTGAAGGCCGGTTACGACCAGCCCATCTGCGAGCCCATTGCCATGAAACCGCAACGCATTGCCTGCGACTACGAGATGCTCTCGGGCAAGAAACGCCGCTGCACGAACCGCGCCAACGAATACACGGTGAAGGGCACCGGCGGGTGGCAGATGGTGGTGCGCCTGTATGACGACGGCCTGGCCTTCCGCTATGAACTGACGGGCGACGCACAGGCCGACAAGCACACCGAGCTCACCGCCTACCACATCGGCGAGGGCACACGGCGATGGATGCAGCAATGGTGCGACAGCTACGAGGAGTTTTTCCCCCTGAGCACCACGGGGAAGATGAAGCCCGTGCACAGGTACGGACGGCAATTCATGTCGCCCGAGGGCTGGAACACGCGATGGGGATACCCGGCGCTCTTGGAGCCCTCCGACGGCCTGTTTGCCCTCATCACCGAGGCCAACATTGAGCGGGGGCACAGCGCGTCGAGCCTTTGGAACGAGGCCGACACGGAGACATTCTGCGTGGTGCCCGACGAAAGCGATGCCCCGCAATCGGGGTGGCGCTCACCATGGCGCGTGGTCATTTGCGGACGGCTGTCCGACGTGGTGCAGTCCACTCTGGTCACCGACGTGAGCGACCCCTGCCGCCTTGCCGACACCAGCTGGATTAAGCCCGGCGTGGTGTCGTGGATTTACTGGGCCTACAACCACGGCAGCAACGACCTCGACATCATCAGGAAATACACCGACATGGCCGTAAGCCTCCATCTGCCCTACATGCTCATTGATGCCGAATGGGACCAGATGAAAGACGGCCACAGCGTTGAGGAGGCCCTCGCCGATGCCCGCCGCAAGGGAGTGAAGCCGCTGATATGGTACAACTCGAGCGTGGGATGGGTGGACGGTGCCCCCACGCCCAAATACCGCCTGAACAAGGCCGAGGACCGCGAACGCGAATTTGCATGGTGCGAGCGGATGGGCGTGGCCGGCGTGAAGATAGACTTCTTCTCCGGCGACACGCAGATGAACATGGACTACTGCATCGACCTGCTGGAGAGCGCCGCCCGCCACCACCTGCTGGTGAACTTCCACGGTGCCACCGTTCCGCGCGGTTGGCAGCGCACATGGCCCAACCTGCTCTCCACCGAGGGCGTCTATGGTGCTGAATGGTACAACAACGTGCCCACGTTCACCAAGCGTGCCGCCGCGCACAATGCCACCCTGCCTTTCACGCGCAACGTCATCGGACCGATGGACTATACGCCCTGCACGTTCAGCGACTCTCAACATCCGCACATCACCACGGCCGCCCACGAGCTGGCGCTGACCATCCTCTTTGAAAGCGGCCTGCAGCACCTTGCCGACAAGCCCGAGAGTTATATGGCGCAACCCCTGGCGGTGAGGGATTTCCTCAGCAAGTTGCCCAATGTGTGGGACGAAACGCTACTGCTCGACGGCTATCCCGGCGACCATGTGGTGATGGCGCGCCGATGCGGCAACACGTGGTTCGTGGCTGGCATCAACGGCACCGACGAAGTGAAGACGCTCGCGTTCCGGCTGCCCAAGGGCGTGAAAGGCTCCGGCTGCACGCTCTTTGCCGACCACCCGCAGGCATCGGAAAAGAAAGCCACCACCGACCAATGGGCCATCAGCAACCCCGGGAAAGCGCCCACGGAGGTGGTATGCCAGCCGCGGGGCGGATTTGTTATAAAGTTTTAAACGTTGAGGGGTCTGGTCGTTTCGGCCTCCCAAAATCCTAATAACTACCTCATTTTTCCATGAAACGCTTATCAACTATTTCTTTCGTCTTGCTCTTCTCAGTAGCAAGCACGATGGCACAGAAAGTGACCATTGAGTTTTTCACCCCCGGCATTGTACACATTGTGAAAACGCCCGAGGGCAGCAACGGCAACGGTGCGAGCCTCGTGGTGACGGCAAAGAAGGAAGACGTATCGCTGACCCGCCGCAACGGTGAAGTGAGCAGCGGCATGCTCACCGTGCGCACCAATGCCAAGACGGGTGCACTGACTTTTCTCAACAAAAAAGGGCAGGTGCTGCTACGCGAGAAAGACTGCCGTTTTGAACAGCGCCCCACCGGTGCCGACAAAGGAAAATGGCAGGCCACACAGGTGTTCACCCTCGACAAGGATGAGGCCATCTACGGCCTGGGAACCATTCAAGACGGGCGCATGAACCGCCGCAACACGTCGAAACGGATGGAGCAGTCGAACCTTGAGGACTTCCAAAACGTATTGCAAAGCATCAAGGGCTGGGGGCTGTTTTGGGACAACTACTCCCCCACCCTCTTTAGCGACGGCGTACAGGGCATGGCCTTCACCTCGGAAGTGGCCACCGCCATCGACTACTACTTCATGTACGGGGGAAGCGCCGACGGCGTGATTGCCCAGATGCGCCATCTCTCGGGCCAGGTGCCCATGTTCCCCCTGTGGACCTTTGGCTATTGGCAGTCGAAGGAACGCTACAAGAGCAGCCGCGAACTGCTCGACGTGGTGGACAAATACCGCGAGCTGCATGTGCCGCTCGACGGCATCATCCAGGACTGGCAGTATTGGGGCAGCAACTACTTGTGGAACGCCATGGACTTCCTTTCGGAGGACTTTGCCGACGGCCGCCGAATGGTGGATGCCGCCCACCGAAAGAATGCCCATCTGATGATTTCCATCTGGGCAAGTTTCGGCCCGCAGACCAAAGCCTATCGCGAATTGAAAGCCAAGGATTTGCTCTTCGACTTCGACACCTGGCCCCAGAGCGGCCTCACCTTCTGGCCGCCGCGAAAAGATTATCCGTCGGGGGTGCGCGTGTATGACGCCTTCAGCCAGGAAGCCCGCGACATTTATTGGAAGAACCTGAAAACACTTTTCGACTACGGCATCGATGCCTGGTGGATGGACTCCACCGACCCCGACTTCTTCGACCCCACGGAGGCCGACTATGACCACAAGGCCGGGGCCGACGGCACTTGGCGGTCGCTACGCAATGCGTTTCCACTTTGTACCGTGGGCGGCGTCTATGACGCACAACGCAGGGAGAGCAACGACAAGCGCGTGTTTATAATGACACGGTCGGCATTTGCCGGACAACAACGCTACGGCAGCAATATGTGGAGCGGCGATGTGGCGTCGTCGTGGGACATGTTGCGCAAGCAAGTGCCCGCCGGACTGAGTTTCTCGCTGACCGGCAATCCAAATTTCAACACCGACATCGGCGGATTCTTCTGCAATTCCTATAACACGCGGGGCAGCGGTTCGGCACCGCGCAACCCGCAATTCCAGGAACTCTACGTCAGGTGGATGCAATACGGCCTGTTCTGCCCCGTCTTCCGAAGCCACGGTGCCGATGCTCCGCGCGAGATATGGCAATTCGGCAAAAAGGGAGAGCCCGTTTACGACGCCATCGAAAAAACCATCCGCCTGCGCTATCGATTGATACCATATTTATATAGTACGGCATGGCAGGTGACGAGCAACAATGAAAGCTACCTCAGGCCATTGTTCAGCGACTTCGCCAACGACAAGCGCACATGGGACATGACCGACGAGTTCATGTTCGGCAGAAGCATCCTTGCCGCCCCCATCGTGGAGGCACAATACACCGACGAAGCCATTATCAAGGAAGATGCCATGACGGGATGGGACAGGAAAAAAGGGAATGAAAACGGCGCCAAGCCACAAACCGACGTGGACTGGACGGCAACCGGCTCGGCCACGAAATACCTGCCGGCCGGCGCGTCTTGGTACGATTTCTGGACGGGCAAGCAGCTGAAAGGCGGCCGCAATGTAGTGCTCACCACCACCCTCCATCAGGTTCCCATGTTCGTCAAGGCGGGCACCATCCTGCCATTGGCTCCCGAAATGGAGTTCGTGGGCGAAAAGTCGTGGCAGCAACTGGAAATTCGCCTCTTCCCCGGTGCCGACGCCTCCTTCACCCTCTACGAAGACGAGGGCGACAACTACAACTATGAAAAAAGCGTTTATTCCACCATCACCTTCCATTGGGACAATGCCCGCCACACGCTCACCATCGATGGGCGGCAGGGCTCTTTCCCCGGAATGCTCAACCAGCGCCAGTTCACCATCACCATGCCCGACGGCACCACGATGAAAACCGTTGATTACGACGGCACGCAACAGATTGTCAAACTATAATCACCCCATCATAATGAAAAGAAAAACAATCGCAACGCTCTCCCTTTCAGCCATTTTGCTGTTTGTAGCCCTGTCATCGAGCGCACAGGACCACCGCCTGTGGTATTCGCGCCCTGCCAGCCACTGGCTGGAGGCCCTGCCATTGGGCAACTCGCACCTCGGAGCCATGGTGTATGGAGGCACCGACACCGAAACCATCCAGTTGAATGAAGAAACATTCTGGTCGGGCTCGCCCCATAACAACAACAGCCCCGATGCCCTTGCCCACCTGAAAGAAGTGCGGCAGCTCATTTTTGAAGGCAAGGAAAAAGCTGCCCACGACATCATCGAGAAAAACTTTTTCAAAGGTCCCCACGGCATGCGCTTCCTGCCCCTTGGCAACGTGAAGCTGCACTTCGGCCACCAGGCCGACAAAGGCAGCTACCGCCGTGAACTCAACCTGGCCGATGCCGTGAACACCACGCGCTACAAAGTAGGCGGCGTGGACTACAAGCGCACCGCCATTGCCTCACAAGCCGACAATGCCGTCATCCTGAACCTGACGACGGGGAAGAAAGGTGCGTTGAGCTTCGATTTGTCGTTCGACAGCCCCATGCCCTCGAAAGTGCTGCCAATGGTCATCAATGCCCCGGGAAGCGGAAAGTCGCAGGCCATCAACCAGATAGTGGCCACCGTGGACAATGTGGAGCAGGAAGGCATTGCCGCTGGACTGAAAGCCGAATGCCGCATGGAGGTGAAAACCGACGGACAAGTCAGCAGCACGGGCGGGCAACTGCAAGTGAAAGAAGCCACCTACGCCACACTTTACATCGTGGCAGCCACCAATTTCGTCAACTATCACGACATCAGCGGCAATGCCACCAGGAAGAACGACGATGTGCTGAAACGGCTGCGGGTAAACACCTTCGGCCATTTGCTCGACCGTCATGTGGAAAAATACAAGGAGCAGTATGAGAGAGTCACCCTTTCTCTGCCCAAAAGCGACACCTCGGACCTGGAAACCGACAAACGCCTGGCGGCCTTTGCCGAGGGCAACGACCTCGACATGGTGTCGCTGATGATGCAATACGGGCGCTACCTGCTCATCTCGTCGTCGCAGCCCGGCGGACAGCCCGCCAACCTGCAGGGCGTGTGGAACGACAAGGAAAACGCGCCCTGGGACTCGAAATACACCATCAACATCAACACCGAGATGAACTACTGGCCGGCCCTCACCGGCAGCCTCATCGAAACGCAAGAGCCGCTGTTCTGCATGATAAAGGACCTCAGCGAAACGGGCACCATTACGGCACGCCAGATGTATGGCTGCCGGGGCTGGGTGGCCCACCACAATACCGACCTCTGGCGCATCACAGGGCCTGTTGACGGCACCACCTGGGGAATGTTCCCGACAGGCGGCGCCTGGCTCACCACGCATATCTGGCAAAACTACCTTTACACCGGCGACAAGGATTTTCTTAAGTCGTACTTCCCTGTCATGAAGGGTGCCGCCGACTTCCTGGCTGACTACATGCAGCCCCATCCGCAATACGGCTGGATGATGACCGTGCCCACGGTGTCGCCCGAGCATGGCCCGCAGGGCAAGGGAACCACCGTCACCGCCGGTTCCACCATGGACAACCAGATAGCCTTCGACGTGCTCAGCCAGACGCTGACAGCCGCCAAGGTGCTCGGCATCAGCGACCCCTCGCTGGAGAAGCTGGAAAACGTCCTGCAACAACTGCCGCCCATGCAGATAGGACGCTATGGCCAGCTGCAGGAATGGCTCATCGATGCCGACGACCCGCACGATGAGCACCGCCACATCTCACACCTCTACGGCCTCTACCCCTCCAACCAGATTTCACCCTACAGCCACCCCGACCTGTTCACCGCCGCCGCCAACACGCTGAAACAGCGCGGCGACATGGCCACCGGCTGGAGCCTGGGCTGGAAAATCAACTTCTGGGCACGCATGCTCGACGGCAACCACGCCTATAAAATCATTCAAAACATGCTGCACCCCCTGCCCAGCGACCGGCAGATGCGCGAATATCCCGACGGCCGCACCTATCCCAACCTCTTCGACGCCCACCCGCCATTCCAGATTGACGGCAACTTCGGTTGCAGCGCCGGCATCTGCGAAATGCTGCTGCAAAGCCACGACGGCGCCGTTCACCTGCTCCCCGCCCTGCCCGACGCATGGAGCACGGGCGAGGTGAAGGGGCTGCTGGCACGCGGCGGGTTTATCGTTGACATGAAATGGAACGGCGGACAACTGGAAAAAGCCACCATTACCACATCAAAACTCGGCGGCACCCTGCGCCTGCGCTCCTATGTGCCGCTGAAGGGCAAGGGGCTGAAAAAAGCCAGCGGGACATGCGACAATGCCCTGCTGGAGACGGCACTCATCAAGGAACCGCTGAGATCGAAAGAGCTCAAGCAACTCGAACTCATAGGCATCAAGAAGGTCTATGAATACGATGTCAAGACCAAGGCCGGAGCCACTTATGTTTTCACCCGGAAATGAGAATAATTGTAAAGATTTTTCATCATTTTTTTGCCCCTCCGGAAGTTTGACGGCAAATTTCGGGGAGAGAAACGCCAAATCTCTCCCCGAGAATTGGCAAATTTCTCCCCGAAAATTGCCGTCAAACCAAGCAACATTTACAATATATTGATTATCAATAAGTTAGAAAAACAACCACGATTTTCCTGATTTTGTAAAGATTTTTTATCATTTCTATCCACCCGAAATTGCATCAACAACACCTTTCCAATACATGAAAAAAAACGTATTTTTAACCCTTTTCTGTGCAACGGCACTTAGTGCGGCGGCCCAGAATCCCTTTGTGCAGACCTGGTTTACCAGCGACCCCGCACCCATGGTCCACGACGGCACCATGTATGTTTACACCGGCCACGACGAAGACAACGCCGACTTCTTCTGGATGCAGGAATGGCGCGTCTATTCCACCCAGGACATGGTGAACTGGACCGACCACGGCTCGCCCCTCGCCCTCGAAAGTTTCCGCTGGGCCGACGACCGCGCGTGGGCCAGCCAGTGCGTGGAACGCGACGGCAAATTCTACTGGTACATCTGCGCCCACTCCAAATTGTCGGGCGGCATGGCCATTGGAGTGGCCGTGGGCGACTCGCCCACCGGGCCTTTCCGCGACGCCCTGGGGAAGCCGCTCTTTGAAAACGGCTCGTGGGACCACATCGACCCCACCGTGTTCATCGACGACGACCAGCAGGCATGGCTCATGTGGGGCAACCCAAGGGTCTATTACCTCAAGCTCAACCGCGACATGATTTCCTACGAAGGCGAAGTGGGACTGCTGCCCATGACCGAGGAAGCCTTCGGCTCGCCGTCGATGGACAAGCGCGAGAAAGACAAAAAATACAAGGACAGCTACGTGGAAGGCCCGTGGCTCACCAAGCAAGGCAGCACCTACCAGCTGCTCTATGCCGCCGGCGGAGTGCCCGAGCACATCAGCTACAGCACGGCACCCGCCCCCGTGGGACCGTGGACCTACGCCGGGGAAATCATGCCCCTGTGCGACACCGGCTCCTTCACCAACCACTGCGGCGTGGCCGACTTCAAAGGCCGCCACTACTTCTTCTACCACACCGGCAAGCTGCCCGGCGGCGGAGGCTTCGGGCGAAGCGTGGCCGTGGAGGAATTCAAGTACAACGCCGACGGCTCCTTCCCCACCATCATGCCGACCGAAAAAGGCGTGGAGCCCGTGGCCACCTTCAACCCCTTCCGCAAGGTGGAAGCCGAAACCATGGCTTTTTCAAGGGGGCTGAAAACGGAGCAAAACAGCCAGGTGGGCGTTTACGTCACCGACATCCACAACGGCGACTATATCAAGTTGCAGGCCGTGGAGTTCGGCAACCGTTGGCCCCGGACGTTCACCGCACGCGTGGCCAGCGGGCTGCGTGGCGGAGCCATCGAGGTGCGCACCGACAGCCTGCGCGGACCCCTGCTGGTGCGCCTCGACGTGCCGGCCACCGGCGGATGGGAGCAGTGGCGAACCATCGCCGCCGACCTGACGGCAAAGGCCGAGGGCACACGCGACCTCTACCTGGTGTTCACCGGCAGGAAGGGTCCCAAGCTCTTTAATTTCGACTGGTGGGAAATGCGCTCGCTCGAGCAATGCAACATGCCGCTGTTCCAGACCAAGTTCACCGCCGACCCGTCGCCGATTGTGGTGGGCGACACGCTCTTCCTCTACACCTCCCACGACTCGTCGCCCGAGGACATTGCCGACGAAAACGAGAAGAGCTCAGCCGGATTCTTCATGTACGACTGGCTGCTGTGGAGCACCACCGACATGGTGAACTGGACCGAGCACGGCGCCGTGGCCTCGCTCAAGGAATTTCCGTGGAGAAGCCGCGACAACGGAGCCTGGGCCATCCAGACCGTTGAGCGCAACGGCAAATACTACCTCTATGCACCCCTGCATGGCCACGGCATCGGCGTGCTCGTGGCCGACAGCCCCTACGGGCCGTTCACCGACCCGCTGGGAAAACCCCTTGTATGGCAGAAGGAGCACTGGGACGACATCGACCCCACCGTGTTCATCGACGACGACGGACAGGCTTACATGTACTGGGGAAATCCCAACACCTATTATGCCCTGCTGAACGAAGACATGATTTCGCTGAAAGGCGACATCGTGAAACTCGACTACCACATCGACAACTATCAGGAAGGGCCGTGGTTCTATAAGCGAAACGGCCACTATTACCTGAGCTATGCCACCACCTGTTGTCCCGAGGCGCTCGGCTACGCCATGAGCGACAGCCCCACCGGGCCGTGGAAAAGCAAGGGATACATCATGAAACCCACGCAACGCGACCGCGGCAACCATCCCGGCATCGTGGATTACAAAGGCCATTCCTACGTCTTCGGCCAGAGCTACGACCTCATGCACCTGGAGACCTTCGTGCACCATGAGCGCCGCTCGGTAAACGGAACCGAAATCACCTACAATGCCGACGGCACCATAAAGGAAGTGCCCTATTGGCTCGACCAAAACCCGATGGAGCAGCTGCAATGGCTCAATCCCTACCGGCGCGTGGAGGCAGAGACCATGGCGTGGGGATTCGGACTCAAGTCGGCAAAGATGGGCATTGCCAACACCGGAGTGATTGCCGACATGCCCGCCTCCACCGGGCGCCGCAACATGTATGTTTACGACATCAACGACAATGAATACATCCGCCTGCGCGGGGTTGACTTCAACGCCGGCGGCAATAGCAAAGGCCCGAGGCAATTCATACTTTCGGCGGCTGCCACCGGCACCGTCACCGTGACGCTTAGACTCGGCAGCCCCGACGGGCCGGCCATTGCAACCGCCGTGGTGAAACCCACGGGAAGCCTGGAGAAATACCGTACCTTCACGGCAAAGACGCAAAAGGCCACGGGCGTCAGCGACCTCTACCTCTGCTTCTCAAAAGTCAGCGGCGACGTGCGCCTCGACTACTGGCAAATGAAATAGATTTCCCCAAAAATCCACCCTATCACCAATCACCCCAAATGAAACACCTGAAAACATCCCTCTGTGCCCTGTTCATGGCACTTCTGCCGGCCTTTATGAGCGCCGCCACACCTGCCGACGAGCCCATTACCAACCCAATGCTTTGGGCCGACGTTCCCGACCCCGACATCATTCACGTTGACGGGTACTTCTATCTTGTTTCCACCACCATGCACCTCATGCCCGGCGCACCCATCATGCGGTCGCGCGACCTGAAGAACTGGGAAACAATAAGTTACGTCTTCGACCGACTCACCGATTCGCCCAAGTACGACATGCAGGAAGGCACCGTCTATGGGCGCGGGCAATGGGCCACCTCGCTCAAATATCACAAAGGGAAATTCTACGTCCTCTTTGCGCCCAACGAGCAGGGTGCCATGGGCGACACCTATATCTATAGCGCCGACGATGCCGCCGGGCCGTGGACACTGGTGTCGCGATTGCGCCATTTCCACGACTGCAGCCTTTTCTTCGACGACGACGACCGCGTTTACGTCATCTACGGCACCGGAGAGCTGTGCGAACTTACAAAAGACCTGAAAGGCGTGGTGGAAGGCTCACACATGCACATCTTCCAACGCGAGGCCGACGAAACCGGACTTCTGGAAGGCAGCCGCATGATCAAGCACAACGGCCGTTACTACCTGCTCATGATTTCACATGTGTGGGCTCCCGGACGACACCGCCGCGAGGTGTGCTACCGCTCTGACAACATTCGCGGACCCTACGAGAAAAATGTCATCCTGGAAAGTCCCTACGGAGGATTTCCTTACGTTGGGCAGGGCACCATCGTCGATTCAAAAGACGGCGACTGGTACGGCATCATCTTCCAGGACCGCGGCGGCGTGGGGCGCGTGCTCACCGCCATGCCCTGCCGGTGGATTGACGGATGGCCCATGCTCGGCGACGAAGACGGCCTGGTGCCCACCCATCTCAGGCCTGTGGTGAACGGAGAAAAGGAACTGGCCATCGTGAAATGCGACGACTTCGACAACCCGAAGCTCGGCCTGCACTGGCAGTGGAACCACAACCCCGTGGACGGCGCATGGAGCCTCAGCGAGCGGCCCGGATTCCTTAGGCTGAAGACCAACCGCGTGGTGGAAAACCTCTATTTGGCTCCTAACACCCTGACACAGCGCATGGAAGGCCCCACTTGCTCGGGAGCCATCGTCATGGACCTGGCAAAGATGCGCGACGGCGATTGCGCCGGACTGGCGGCCTTCAACGGCGACTCGGGCGTGCTCACCATAAAGAAAGAGGGCAAGAAACTCACCCTCACCATGAGCGAACAGACCGTGGCACTCAGCGAGCGCGAGAAAGCGGTCACCGGCCTTGAGGAAAAGGCCATTGAAAGCGTGGCCATCAAACAACAGAAGATATGGCTGAGAATAAACGGCGACTTCAGGCCCGACGGCACCGGAAGGGGCGGATACGACCGCGCCACCTTCTTCTATAGCCTTGACGGGGAGAACTGGACAAAAATCGGAAACGACTACACCATGCGCTTCGACTACCGGCGCCTGTTCATGGGCTCCAAATTCGCCATCTTCTGCTATGCCACCAAGAAAGCCGGCGGATATGTCGATGTGGACAGCTTCAACTACACCCGCTCCAACAAAGCCGACTGACCTACAAAGCATTGACAGCCAACCGACAAGCCCCACCTTGCATGCCAAGGTGGGGCTTGTCGGTTATGACTATGATGAAGTTCAGAACTCCACCTGGTACGCAATGTTCAGAAAGGTATCGATAACCTCTTTGCGGCTATTCAGCGCGTAGGCCAAAGAAAGGGTGCCCGACGGCGACGTCTATGAAATCAAAACAACATCAATTTTTTCTCTTTTGCGACGGATAACGGCATGGATAGAAATTGGTAAAAATATTTGACAAAACCAGCCTTTTTCCTCCATTTTTGTAAGTTGTTGAATTTCAAGCATTTGAAAATCCTACTAAGTTTAACGGCAAATCTCGGGGAGAAAAACGCCAATTTGAGGGGAGAGAATTTGCAAATCTCTCCCCGAAATTTGCGGTCAAGCTCTGAGGGGAAACATAAATTCCATGAAAAATCTTGACAAAATGATAGCCCCGCGCTAAATGAAAGTAACCATCCCAATTTCGACGCATCAACCCACTTGAAACGACATAGGGCAAAAAATTGAAGACAGCGGAAACGTAAAGTGAGCGGCAACACCTATCGTCCAAACTCCCAAACTCCTAAACTCCCAAACTCCCAACCTCCAAAAAATATATAATATTTTACCACTAATGTGCTGAGATTTATAAATTTTTCGTATCTTTGCACCAAATTTATGCATGCAGCAATTAGTATCAATGTAGGATGCTCGACAACGAAATAAAAACAACAATACAATGAAACATAAAGTATTAACTCTTCTCACGCTCCTGCTGCTTGTGACGCAGGGAGTGTGGGCCGCGGACTGGGACGGCTCTGGAACAGCCGCCGACCCCTACCTCATCAAGAACGAGTTGGACTGGTACCAGCTCTACGCGGAAAGTGAAAACCAGACGTTCAGTGGCGTGTATTTCCGCCAGACTCGCGACATCAGCGAAATACATTCGATGGTGGGCACCGAGTCGAAACCCTTCGCCGGCATCTACGACGGCGACGGTCACTCCCTCGACGTGAGGATCAACTATGACGGAGCATTCACCGCACCGTTCCGCTATGTGGGCGGAGCCACCATCAGGCATCTGCACATCACGGGCAGCGTCAGCGGGAAGCTGCACACGTCGGGCCTCATCGGCGCCTGCCAAGGCCAGGAGACGAACACCATCGAGGACTGCCACGTGTCGGCCACCATCAAGGAGAAGCAAAACAGCCTGCTGCGCGCCGGCGGCTTCATCGGACACGGCGGCGGCGCAAGGAACATCCTGACCGACTGCCTCTTCGACGGCAAACTGACCGTGGAGACGCATGTCGCCGACAGCTACGCCGGTGTGTTCATCGGCTGGAGCTCATTTACGACCAAGGACCGCCAGAGCCTGACGAACTGCCTGGAGAAGGGCGACAACGAGGGCTACAGCAACGTTGCCCTCTACTACGCCTACTCCGAGAGCGACGGCAGCACCAGCAACGAGATCACGCTGGAGAACTGCTACTGGACGGGATTCCTGTCGAAAGTGCAGGGCACGTTCGTCTTCGACAGCGTCAAGGTGCCCGCAGGCTGCACCTACAAGTTCGTGAGCGACCCGACGGTGCAGTTCGGCGGCAAGAGCTACTGGACGAACGGTGCCACCATCGACATCATCGTTCCCGAGGGCACTCCTTTCGACCACTGGGGCACCACCATCTATCCGACCCTCTTCATCAGCGACTGCTTCAAGGCCAGCGGCCGCCACACGCTGCTGGACGTGGCAGGCGTGCCCGACCTGCGTATCGTTACCACCCCCATCCCCGAGGCCGAGACCGAGCGCACGCTCTGGGGCGTCACCTACCGCTACCTCTCACGCCAGGACTACCACTACTACTTCAGCACAGAGACGGTGAAGGCCAAGGGCTGGCACTTCGAGAACGGCGACGTGAAAACCGACAACAACAGCTGGGACGACAACCTGCTGGTGTATGATGCCAATGGCGACGCATCGGAGATTACCGTCGTCACGGGCTACGACGAGAGCGACTACAACGACGACGGCGTGCAGATACACAACGACCTGGTGGGCGACTGGCGCAACCACACCCATCTGGGCATGATCGCGCCCCGCGCCTTCAACAACAGCTCGGCGCTCCGTACGCTCTACTTCAAGGACACCGACGCCAACAACTACAACACGCTGACGCCCTTCGACTTCGAGATAGGCAACGAGGCCTTCGCCAACTGCCCCAACCTGACGGAGATCAAGATGATGCAGTACACCACCGAGGGTGACAACCGCTGGGTGGGCATCAACCCCGACCAGGTGACGAAGATTGGCTACGACGTGTTCCTCGGCTCTCCCAGCGCGAAGGTGAGCACCCACCGCGATGTCTATCAGCAGTACATGAGCAGCGCGACGTGGAAGGACTACCGCTCGCGCATCATCATCTACGATGCCACGGTGGCCGACTTCACGGTGGAGGGTGTGAAGTACCACAAGTTCCGCGACCATGACGAGCGCGAGGCGCTCAGCAACAACGAGAAGGACCAGATGATGGACAACCACCTGCGCACCTGGAACACCGACTACCAGCAGTTCAACGCCGCCTCGCTGCTCGACACCAAGGACGGTGCCACCGTGTACTACACCTACGTGGTGGGTGTGGACGACAGCGCCATAGACAGCCGCGACGGCGTGATGCGCATCTACAATGACCCGGGCTCGTACTACAACTACAAGACGCTGGCCCTGGGCCGCACGGCCATCGCCGGCAACGAGCACGTGAAGGCCATCGAGTTCTACCAGACCAACGGAAGCTCGGACAACAGCTACAGCGACCTGAAGCTTGTCATCCAGAACGGCGCACTGAAAGGCTGCAAGAACCTGAAGGAGCTGCGCCTGTTCTACTATGTGGAGGAGGGCGACGACCACTGGGAGACGCTCGGCCCGAAGGATGTCATCCCGGGCGACAACATCTTCGGATTAGCGTCGCCAGAGGAACTGGAGACCATGACTGAGGAACAGGCGGCTGCCGCCCCCACCGTCCCCGAGGGCTTTAAGATTCTCGTCTCGCCCGAGCACTATCAGGACTTCATCAACGACCCCAACTGGCTGAACTACATCTCCTACATCGAGCCGGTTGACTTTGAGCCGACGGGCACGAAGCAGGACTTCACCACTGGCGGTCTCACCTACAGCTACATGACCAATCCCGGCGGCATCCTGCAGACATCGCAGACGGTGAGTCAGGACGTGTCGTGGTGGACAGCACCGCGCATCCTTGCCGAGGTTGCACTCATCGCGCTCACATGGGGCTTGTCTGGAAGCGGTAGCTCAGCAGCTGGGGCAGGCGGTGCGCAGGCTGCAGTGGAATTGCAAGAGGCATCAAATCTGCTAACACAAGCCCAGGCCAATTTGGCCATGCTGAATTATACTGAACAAGGACTAATTAATTTTTCGCAAGCAAATGCGGGCAAATCGTTAGCCGATATTGGTCTTAATATGGCGTCTATACATAATGCGGCGTTTGACAATTTTATTCTATTTAAATTGTTGACCGAAGATGGAATAATTTTACCCATAGATTTTGTAAATGCACCGTATGTTGTTTTATTCACTGGTTATTATAGACGAGGCTTAAATTCTCTTGTCACTAAACTGACAGCAACTGTGGCGGCAAAAAAGGCAGCAGTAAAAGCAGCGGAAGCAGCGGCAAAAGCATCTATCCTGCAGCCCCTCTTGACCGGTCTTGTCACCACTGCCACCACCACCAGCAGCTACATTTCCTCGAAGTGCTGGGGCGGCCCGGGTTCCTACAACGGCGACGCGCTGCAGAAGGGCATGCGTGCCAACATCCTCTCGAACATCCACCAGGTGGGCCTCGTGGGCGGCGGCTACGTCATCACCACCCCGTCGAAGAACCTTATATACCATAATTATATAAAGAGCGTGGATGACAACCTGCAGAACGCCGTCATCTACGCCGGCTTCGACAACGACGGCAACGGCACCACCTCGAACATCACGATGACCTTCGGCAAGAACGCCTTCCGCAACAAGACGAACTTGCAGACCATCAGCTTCCACGCCAACGAGGGACAGACCAGCAACGCCTCGCTGCCGATGCTGCTCACCATCCCCGACTCGGCCTTCGTGGGCTGCACGAACCTCCGCGAGCTGAACCTTATTCTCCAGACCGACGGCGACGGCACGCGCGCCCTCGGCCCCGAGAACTTCGTGCTGGCGGGCGACAGCATCTTCGCCGGTCTGGACTCGCTGCGATTCCACATCGTCATCGACGAGGACCGCAAGCAGGACTTCCTCGACAACGAGTCGTGGGCCCCGCTGAAGCGCTTCTTCACCTACAGCCGGGCCGTTCCCGACACGCCGCTGCGCGAGTACGGCGCCTCCTATGCCTACGCCTACGAGAACAACAGCATCAAGAAGGAGCATAAGTCGGGCGGCCACCTCATCGAGCACACCTTCGTGGCGGGCATGGACGAGCGCGACTACTACGGCTTCTGCCAGCGCCACCAGGGCGCGGTGAAGCTCTGCAACGACATCGGCTCCTACAACAACTACCAGCTGGACTACGTGGCCAAGAAGGCCTTCTACGGCAACACCATGCTTCGCAGCGTGTCGTTCACCGACCTCTACGGCCAGGCCGGCATCGGCGACAGCTACAGCAACCTCGACATCACGCTGCAGGACTACTGCTTCTCCAACTGCCCGAACCTGGCGAGCCTCGACCTGGTGTACATGAAGACCGACGGCGAGAACGCGCTGCTGCCGCTGACGCCGCAGCAGCTGAAGATCGGCAACGGCGTGTTCGACGGCAGCCCGGCTGCGCGTATCAAGATGATGCCGCAGCAGGTGGCATGGTTCGAGGCCGACACGGCGTGGACCAAGTACAAGGACCGCTTCACGCCCTGCATCATCCGCAAGACCGACGAGGCCGTGTATGAAGTCTTAGAGGACATGCGCTACTACGACCCTGCCGCCACGGGCTATGACGATGAGTACTGGAACGACTACATCGACCTGGCACGCATCGCCGGTGCGGGCTTCACGTGGTTAGACAACCGATTTAAGCTCAGAAGCGACATCCGCTCGTTCGCCGACTTCAAGTACTTCGAGAGCGTGGGCCTCGACTACGTCGGCGACCAATGGTTCTACAACTGCACCAACTTGTCGAACATCGTTCTGCCCTCTACTATCAAGAGCATAGGTGACAACTCTTTCACCAACTGCACGAGCCTCAGGGAGATAGAGATTCCCGCCTCGGTGACAGCCATACGGCAGGGAGCCTTCCTCGGCTCCACGTCGCTGAACACCATCATCGTGAAGGGCGAGACTCCGGCCACGCTCGTCGGCCTCAATCAATTCGACGCACACGACGGCCTGAAGATCTACGTGCCCGCAACCAAGGTGCAGGCCTATAAGACCGCCTGGAGCGAGTTCGCACAGTACATCGTGAGCGATGCCGACTATAAGAAGGTGACCCACATCACCACCACGGCCGTGGGCCAGGTGGCCGACAAGCTGGGCCTGACACCTGTGAAGCAGAACAGCAAGATACGCTACCTCGAGGGCAACTACGCCAAGTACGACTCTCTGACGGTGAGCGGCCCGCTGAACGGCGACGACATCGCCGTGCTGCGCCACCTGATGGGTGCCAACGCCTGGGAGAGCGAGCCCACCGACGGCCGTCTGCGCTACCTGAACCTGTGGGGCGCGCAGCTGAAGAAAGACGACGACCACTCGTACAACGGCTACGGCGTGGACGAATACCTTGAGAAGGACAACTGGGTGGGCGAGTACATGTTCCACAACTGCACCGCCCTTGAGAGCGTGGTGCTGCCTGCGAGCGTGACGGAGATCGGCGAGAACACCTTCCAGGACGCCACCGGGCTGAAGCGCATCGCCGTGGGAAGCAGCACCACGAAATATACACGCGACCTGCTGCAGAACCTCAGCGGCATCGAGGAGCTCGTCTTCCTCACCGACCAGTTCGCCTCTTCCGAGAGCAGCGACCCGTGGGAGGCAGACATCGCAGCGGTGTATGTGCAGAAGTCACAACTCGGCGACTATATGAGCGACCCGGCCCTGACGCGCCGCACGCAGAACGTCATGGCAGTGTTCGAGGAAGACGCCGTGCTGCGCGCCCTGGCCGACAAGGAGCACTACTTCCCATCGGAGTACCTGGAGTTAGAGAGCGTGAAGGGCATTTTCGCCGGCAACACCACGATAAAGAACTTCGACGAGTTCCGCTACTTCTACAACGTGAAGACACTGGAGGACGGCGTCTTCCAGGGCTGCAGGAAGCTGGAGCGCATCGCCATCCCCGACTCGGTGAAGTACATCGGCTCCAACGTGTTCCGCCAGTGCTACCAGCTGTCGGACATCTACATCTCGACCGACAGCGTGCCGTCGATAGCCGATGATGCCTTCGCCTTGCAGGCAGACTGGTTCAAGGACGACTTCCGCATCCACGTTCCGAAGTCGCTCTGCAAGCGCTACCGCGAGGCATGGCCGCAGTACGCACAGTACATCAATGCCGACGGCAGCCGCTACGCTGACGACGAGATCATCACCATCACCGTGACCGAGCCCAACACGCTGGCCCAGGCCCTCGGGCTGACCATCACCTCCGACGAGTGCTTCGACGGACATCAGTACGTCAACAGCGCGCGCGGCGACTACTCGCAGTACCGCCGTCTGAAGGTGGTCGGTCCCATCAGCGGCCAGGACCTGAGCATCCTGCGCTACCTGGCCGGCTACTGCCCCTGGAGCAACACGCGCAACTACGCCGGCCACCTGGAGTATCTCGACCTCTATGACGCCGACCTGAAGGCCAGCGGCTGGACCGTGGCGTCCGACTGCTACTACAAGTGGTTCACCAACTATAACCAATACCAGAACGCTTATATCCATAAGGACAACGAGTTCCCGACCTATGGCCTGCTGCAGGCCTACAGCCTGAAGACGCTCATCCTGCCCAAGAGCTGCACCAAGATGGACCACCACGGCCTGATGGAGTGCGAGGGTCTGGAGGTGCTGGTCATCGGCGACAAGATGCAGGACTTCCAGTGGAACTCGCTCGACGACGACGCGATGCTGACGCGCCTCTACATCCTGGCGGAGCATAAGCCCGAGATGAACGACTGGCCGTGGATTCTCCGCGAGTTCGAGAACAACTACAGCCCGACGTTCGACGCCTTCTACGTGCGTCCGAGCCTCTACGAGGAGTATCTGCACGACGAGAACTACACGTATAACCTGCAGCGCACTGACCTCATCTCTACGGGCCTGCTCGACAGCGACGACTCCTTCCTGGCCTTCGCCTCGCACGCCGCCGCCACGCAGGACGACCTGCTCAACGTGACCGACGTGAGCGGCTGGTTCAAGGGCCACGAGAGCATCAAGGACCTCACGCCGCTGGGCCTGACCATCGTGGAGACGCTGAAGGCCGAGGACATGCAGCCTCTGACGCAGTTGGAGAAGATCATGATGCCCGTGACGCTCACCGAGATGGAGGACGGCCTGTTCAAGAACGCGCAGAACCTTCGCTACGTGGACATGCTGATGTGCGACTCGACGAACGTCATTGCCGACATCAAGAAGAACGGCCTGAGCCGCCTCGGCATCGACACGCAGAAGACGCTTGTCTACGTGCCCGACACCTACGGCGACAACACAGGCACGACGAACATCGTGGTGGTCGACGGCAACGCCCTGAAGGCCGACCGCTACCGCCTGGTGGCCGACAAGGACTACTGCGTGCCCTACGCCTTCACGGCGAAGACGGCAACGCTGACGCGCACGCTGACGAAGGACGCCGCTGCGACCCTGTGCCTGCCCTACGGCCTGAAGAGTGTCCCGCGGGGCGTGAAGGCCTACGCGCTGAGCGACCGCGACGGCAACACAGCTGTGTTCCGCGAGGTCTCTGAGCTGACGGGCCTGGTTCCCCATGTGGTGGTGTCGACGCTCGACGGCGTGCAGCTCACTGGCAGCGAGTCCACTGGCATCTCCGTCCCGATGAGCACCGGCACGGTGGGCGGCCAGCAGTCAGCCCCCGGCTTCCTGCTGCGCGGCTCGCTGTCGTCGCTGGGCAACGAGGAGGCCAGCGAGATAGATGCCTACGTGATGGACATCCGTGGCAACTGGAGTCCCGTGTCGGCCACGGCAGCCACGCCTCAGGTTCAGCCCTTCACCGCCTACATGCTGATTCCTAGCGGCAGCGGCACCTACCCGTCGCGCCTTGAGGACGGCCCAGACATCCCGACGGACATCGACACGCTGAAGACGATCGACGCCGACGGCACCGAGCGCTACTACGACCTGAACGGTAGGGAGTTGCCCGAGAAGCCTGCGCAGGGTGTGTACATCCACAATGGCAAGAAGTATGTGAGCAAGTAAATATCACGAATTTCAGAATTATAGGATTCTTGTTTCGCTGATATCCAGAATGGTCCTGCATTAGAGAATAGCTTGCAATCCATTTTTTAATACTTTACAAAAGAACCCTCGCCGAAGCGTATGCCCGGTGAGGGTTCTTTTTATGGGAACCTCAGGACCTTGTGTTGATCTGTCGCATTGGTACGCTGTACTCCGTACACACAAATGAAAAATGCCGTTTTCCGCCAGGGACATGAAAAGCCTCAACTGTAAGCCTCACTAAAAAGAGCTATGGGCTTCTGCCGCCATTTTGCAGCGAGTCAGAAGCTCATAGCTCAAAATAGAATCTTTATGTCTTAGGTGTTACTTCCCGGCAAAGGAAACCCGGCCAAGACAGCAACCCGTAGGAATCAATGATTCCTGAAGTTCCACTTGGAATTGTCGGATGAGAAGTCGTATTCGGCAATGGTGGGAGTGCTGTCACCGGCAGAGTACAGGACGTAGCGGGTGTTGATGCCCTCGCGGCCCGGAATGACTTTGGGCATGATGCGGAAAGTGCCGTCGGTGAGTTGCTCAATGCGCCAGAGCTGCTCGTCGGCGCCGGTATAGGCAGGCACCGTAGTCACCTCGAGGTCGGCAGTGGCGGCCAAGGCGCGCTGGGTGCCGTCGATGGTGATTTTGAAATAAGTATTTCCCAAGTAGCCGCCTTTATCTGCCACGGGCTGAATGTTCCAACGCTGGTGGGGACGGAACATATAGTCGCCTATGCGCACCGAGATGTTGCCCTCGGGCCAGGTGCCGATGACCTCTTCCAGCTTCTGTTCGGCCACGGGCTGCGGGGGAGCGGCATTCTGCTGGGGTCGGCCGAAACCGCCCTGACGGGGAACGTTCATGCGGATGAAGTCAACAGCCAGTTCGAGGGCATAGCCGCGGCGTTCGCTCTCAATCTCGAAGATGCCGCCCTTGAACTGTTCGCCGCCAACGGGCCAGTTGTTTTTCCAGAGCAGGGGGCGAATGGCCAATGTAGAGCGGCCACCCATGTCGAAGTCGGCCTCCCAGTGGAACGACATCACCTCCACGCCCTCGTCGATAATGGTTCGTCCGAAGTGTCCGGCACCGGTCTTGCGGTCACCGGCGGCAATCACCATCTTTCCGCCGCCGTGGAACATGTCGCGGCCCACGTTGTCAATGTATGGTCCGGTGACACTCTTGGCCCGTCCCACCACAATGTTATAGGTGGAGTTCACGCCGTCGCAGCAGGTGCCGTGGGTGCCCAGCAGGTAGTACCAGCCGTCGCGGTAGATGAGGTCGCTGGCCTCACAGTCGATGGCAATGTCCTGCTCCTTGTTGCCGCTCACGCGCTTGCCGGTGACGGGGTCGAGCTCAATGAGGCGGATGGTGCCGAAATAGGTGCCGTAGCTGGCCCACAGCCGGCCCGTGGTGGGATCGAGCAAGAGTCCGGGGTCGATGGCATCGTTGTCTTCCATGCCGTCAGAGGAGCACACCTCGATGGCCTCGGTGTATTTGAAGTCGGGGGAGTTGGGGTCAAGGGTTTTGTTCCACATGGTGAGGATGCGGCCGTTGTGGCCACCGCCCAGCCCGCCGCCGGTGGCTCCGTAGATGACGAGGTAGCGGTCGCCAATCTTCAGCACGTCGGGGGCAGCACCGCCGCCGGGGCGCACGGCTCCACCGTTCCAGGTCCAGCCGTCTTCAGAGATGAGGCCACCGCCGCCGGTGCCGAAGGTATAGTATTTACCATCGCATTCGGCCAGCGTCGAAGGGTCGTGGATATAGGGTTGTCCTACTTGTGCTTGAAGCATGGAGGGAAAGGCCATCAGGGCAAAGGCCGTGGCCAGGGTATGTGATATATATTTCTTGGTTTTCATAACTCGAAGTAAATATGTGATAATTATATTTGTTGACGGATAAACGGGTTATCGCATTCACTTGTTAAGGATTTACGACGGTGAAGCCCCTTACCGGCTGGCCCTTCTCGTCGAGGAAGCGCACGCAGAAATCGCTCATGCCCGGACCGTTGATGACGGCGCCGCGCAACACATTGCGGCCTTTCTTCAGCGTGAGGCGCGGCGACATGCCGTCGTCTTTCACCATACGGCGGTCGCCGGACAGGAGGAGGACTTCCTCGCCGTTGAGCCACCACATGGAAGCGGAGTTGGAACCCACGGCCAGACGCACATCGCGGATTTCCTCGGGACAGTCGATAATGGTGACGGCCCAGAAGAGCACACCATAGACCTTCTCGCCCCATTTTTCGGCAAAGCGGAACAGTTTCACGTTGAAGCGCTCGCTATCGAGGGCATGCCAGGTGAGTGTCTGCTTCACGGTCTTCACCTCTGGCTGGGCAGGAGCTGCCGCGCCACGGCCAAAGCCTGCCGGAGCCTGCTCCTGGCGGAACACGGCCTTCACCTTCTGGCCGTCCTTCGGAAGAATGGTCTGCTGGCCCTTGAAATATTCGCGGTTGAAGTGTTCACGCAGATAACTGTCTGTAAACACGGTATTTCCGCTATTGGGCTTGTCGATGGGGTCCAAGAGCATCCAGCGGCGGATGAAGCCGTCCTGGTCGGGCTGGGCGGTAGGCGTAGTGACCTTCGAGAAATAGGTGGGACGGTTCTTGAACTGCACCCAGTCCACGCTGACGGCGCCATTGCCTTCGTTGGTGATGACCAGGTCGGTGACGCCCTTGGGGGTGTATTCAAGCGAGGCGGTCTGCGTAAGCCACTGGTTGCGCAGATCGCGGCTGAAGCGGCCCATCATGGGACCTCCGCCGCCGGCAGGAGGCTCGGGCGGGCGCACCGTCAGCTTGAAGCGGGCAATGACACGGCCCTTGGCGTTGCCCTCGCGGATGCAGAACTCGGTGTCGTCGGCGGCCTTTACCGAGAGGATGATATATCCGTCGGTGATACAGCCGAAGTCCACGTCTTTATAAAGCGACCAGCTGCCCTTCTGCGGCAGGGTGACACAGCCGCCGCGCATGTAGTTGGCCGTGTCAACAGCCTCGCTGCTCACGCCGGCGCTGCTGGAGCTGAAGCGGTCGATCTGAATTTTCTCCGTGGCCTGGTTGATGCCCACGCCGCGCATGGTTTCCTTCACCTCCTGGATGGTGCCGTCGGGGTTGAAGAACAGCTTCTCAATGCACACCGAACGGCGCTTGTCGTCTTTCGGCGAGAAGAAGTTGGTGTGGTAGAACAGGTACCACTGGCCCTTGTAGTTCACAATGCTGTGGTGGTTGGTCCAGCAGCCGTTGGGATGCTCGGCCATGATGAGGCCCTTGTACTCGTAGGGACCCATCGGACTCTTGCTCATGGCATAGCCCAGCACCTCGGTGTTTTCCCTCACATAGGGATAAGTGAGGTAATAGTTGCCGTTATATTCAAAGGCGAACGGCCCTTCGGCCTGGCGGTTGGGCAGGCCCTGCAAGCAGTTCACGCCCACCATTTCCACCTCGCGGTTTCCCCATTTCACGGTTTCGCGGGGGTTGTCGTCGGCCAGCTCCTTCATGTTTTCCTTCAGCTTGGCGCAACGGCCGTTGCCCCAGAAGATGTAGGCATTGCCGTCGGAAGCCTGGAGCACGCACGGGTCGATGCCGTTGATGCCCTTGATGGGCTCCGGCTCTGGCACGAACGGACCCTCGGGGTTGTCGGCAATGGCCACGCCCACGGCAAAACCGCCTCCCGCAGCCGGGGCTGAGGGGAAGTAGAAATAGTACTTGCCGTTCCTATAGACGCAGTCGGGAGCCCACATGGAATAGGAATTAGGCCTCACCCAGGGCACCTTGTTCTGCGTGACTATCACGCCGTGGTCGGTCCAGTCGGTAAGGTTCTCAGAGGAGAAGACGTGATAGTCTTCCATGCAGAACCAGTCCTGACGCTGACCTTCCGGCGGGAAAATGTCGTGCGAAGGGTACAGGTACACCTTATTATTAAACACGCGCGCGGTGGGATCTGCTGAATACAGATCGCGAAGCACCGGGTTTTGGGCCGCCGACAATAGCGGCAGGCCGAAAAGTAAAAGATAAAATAATCTCTTCATTGGTTATAGCTTTAATAACTTAGTTAGAAATCAATCAATGCAATTTATGGCGAGGGGAAAAAACAGAAACTGTTTCCACAATGCTCCGATGACGGCAAGATGCGGTACAACGGCAACAAACCTTTTTCACGGTACCATGTGCAAAGATCCGCAGCCCGAAGCTTAGTTCCCGGAGCCGAGGATGCCAATCTGACGAGATGAAGCCTGTTCCCATATCTGCCTTTGTTCAACTCTTAGACTCGATGATATTTCACATACTTTAAAAAACGATTTCAGAAAAATACTTAAAAAAAGCATAATTCTTTTGTACGTTGCAAAAATATAAGAAAAATTTGACAAAAGGGGAATGATTTGTAACTTATGCGTCAAAAAATAGTAACATCAGTCGATTTAGATAGAAAAAACAAAATTCGGGTTACATGACGAAAACAAAATTTATAAATAAGGTTTTAATTTTGCAACCGAATTTTAAATGCAACAATCATATTAGCTATACATTATTAATCTTCTAAATGCACTATATTTTTTCAATCTTAATATCAACTAATTAATTTGTAGTATGTGGACTATTAAAAATCTGCAAAAACCATTCTTATGGTTGTTCCTGCTCTGCTTGCTTCCTCTCGGGGCAATGGCTCAGAGCACAGTAAGAGGAACAGTGAACGACGAAAGTGGCCAGCCCATTATCGGTGCAACGGTAAGGGTGCAGGGCACTAACGAGGGCGCCATTACCGACCTGAACGGTAACTTCACCGTGAAGGCAGTAACGACAGCCACACTGAACGTTTCTTACGTGGGTTACATCGCTCAGAAGGTGAACCTCAACGGAAGAAGCAATGTCACCATCGTGCTGAAGGAAGACAACACCACGCTCAACGACGTGGTCGTCATCGGTTACGGTACGATGAAGAAGAGCGACATCTCGGGTTCTGTGGCCACCGTGGACCAGGACGCCGTGATGAAACGTATTCCCACCAACGTCGGACAGGCCCTGCAAGGTGCTGCTGCCGGTGTGATGGTTACACAGTATGACGGTACACCCGACGGTGAGGCTGCCATCCGCATCCGCGGTGTCGGCACCATCAACGGCGACGCCTCTCCTCTTTATGTCGTGGACGGTGTGCAGGTAGGCAACAGCGCAAGCTTTATCAACCCCTCCGACATTGAGCGCATCGAGGTCCTCAAGGACGCCTCTGCAACTGCCATCTACGGTTCGGCTGGTGCTAACGGTGTGGTGATGATTACCACCAAGCACGGCGCAAAGGGCAAGACAAACATCAACCTGACAGCCGACTTCGGTCTGCAGACACTGCCCTACACTCTGGACGTGCTCGACCTGACCACCTTCGCAAAAGCATTGCGCGAAGCCAAGATCACCAACCAGAAAGACGGTATTGGCAATGTCATCTGGAATGAAAAATACGACGGCAAGCTCAACGCCATCGACTGGCAGAAGGAAATGACACGCGCTGCTCTGCGTCAGCAGTATGGTGTTTCCATCAACGGTGGTAACGACAAGACACAGTTCAACCTTTCATTCGGCTTCAACGATGTTGACGGTCTGGTGGTGAACACCAACTATCAGCGCTTCACCGCTCGCGCAAACATCTCCTCGAAGGTGAACAAGTATCTGGAAGTCGGCGGCGACATCAACTACACTCACAGTGAGAGCCACGGCTCGAACATGGGACTCGGTAACAACCAGAACATGTCTTCGCTGCGTGACTTCGCCTCCATGACCCCGACCCTCGACTATGTGACAAACAACGACCCGAACGGCACGCTGGTGAACGTGAACCTGGTGAACCCCGATGGTTCCTACGGTGGAACTTACCAGAACACACCTAACGGATGGGAAGGCAACACCACCATCGCCACCAACCCCTATGCTTCGCAGATGGAGAACGGCGACCGTGCACGCAACGGCTTCGACCGCATCCAGACAACGGCCTTCGTTGACCTCACATTCCTCGACATCGACCACCACAAGCTCGACATCAGGTCGCAGGGCACCTATACTTATTGGGGCAACAACAGCTCTGACTACACCGGTGGCCGCCATCGCTACAACTACATCAACGGTGCGCTGACCGAGTTGGTGCTGAGCGCCGACCAGACTTACGCTTTCTCGCTGAACAACAGCCACGGATACAGCCTCGGACTGCAGACCTACTTGACCTACAACCTCGACTATGACATTCACAACCTGACCCTCATGGTCGGTAACGAAGTCGGCAAGTCTTGGGGACAGTGGGTAAGTGCCGGTGCCCGTGCATTCCCGTCAGTGATGAACCGCAGCATTGCTTTGACTGAAGACCTGAACTCGCGCAGCGGCAATGGTGCTTACAATGCTGACACTCACACCATTTCTTACTTCGCACGTGCCACCTACAGCCTCATGGACCGCTACATCCTCACAGGAACCATCCGTAAGGACGGCAGCTCCAACTTCGGAGAAGGCAACCGCTGGGGTACATTCCCCTCAGTGGCCGGTGCATGGCGTATTTCTGAAGAGCCCTTCATGAAGGACATCGCAGCCATCGACAACCTGAAGTTCCGCGTGGGCTGGGGTCAGACAGGTAACGCCGGCGGCGTGGCTGGCAAGGGTGTGGCCGCTCTGAGTGGTGACGCTGCCTACAAGTTCTATCCCAATGGCGGTTCATCTGGTTACTGGGGCAACGGCGTACGCGAGACCGGTTGGTTCGCTCCGCTGGTTGACACCAACCTGAAGTGGGAGACCACCGAGATGACAAACTTCGGTATCGACTTCGCATTCCTGGGCAACTGGGACATCACCCTCGACTACTTCGTAAAGAACACCAAGGACCTGCTCCTCTATCAGCAGATTCGTCAGTCGGCAGGTAACACTCAGATCTACACCAACTATGGTGAAATCCAGAACAAGGGCTTCGAGTTCGCAGTGGGCTACCACAAGCAGGTGAACAAGGACTTCGCATGGAACGCCCGCCTCACCGGTTCTACCATCAGCAACAAGGTGAAGAAGATGGGTGACCCCATCTACAACACTTGCTCGGACAACGGTACGACAATCGACGGTCACCAGGTGGGTGCTGTGGACGGCGCCAGCGAATTCTGGACAAACCACTCCATCTGTATGGAAGGTGAAGCCGTGGGTTCATACTTCGGTTATGTGTTCGACGGCATCATCCAGAACGAAGCTGACCTGAATGATTATAAGAACCGCATTAAGTCTGACGACTACTCGAAGTGCGACGACAACCACCCGCTGTCAGTAGGTGACGCTAAGTTCAAGGACCTCGACGGCAACGGCATCCTCGACCAGAAAGACCGCACCATCATCGGCAACGGCTTCCCCGCCCTGAACTACGGCCTCAACCTCGGTGCCACCTATAAGGACTGGGACTTCAGCCTCTACATGTACGGTGTGTTCGGACAGGACATCCTGTCTTACTCAGCCATGAAGCTCAGCTCGATGGTACAGCTTGACGACCAGTGCATTCCTAACATCCTGAAGGATTCCTACAATGATGTCTTCCGCGATGGACACGGCTCACTGCCCCGTCTGACCATACTTGACCCGAACCGCAACGCCCGCGTCAGCGACCTCTGGATTAAGAACGGCGACTTCCTCCGTATCTCCAACCTCCAGGTGGGTTACACACTCCCGAACAGCATCAGCAACAAGCTCGCCATTCAGAAGGCTCGTGTTTACCTCGGCGTGAACAACCTGCTCACCATCTCTGGCTACAACAAGTACGGAGATCCTGAAATCGGTACTGGTTCTGTGCTCTACACTGGCCTCGACACTGGCCGTTACCCGATGCCCCGCACCTTCATGGCTGGTATCAATGTGACATTCTAATTGAGGTACGAAGAATAAATGAAGAATTATATAAAGAATACAAATATGAAAACAAAGTATTATATTTTCGGTGCAGCTCTGTTCAGCATGATGGGCTTTGGCCTCACATCCTGCGACAACGAAGAGTTCCTGGATGTTGACCAATATGACAACATCGCTATCGCCGCAATGTTCGAAAGCGATGCCAATGCCAAGAAGGGACTCAACGGTGTCTATGACATGTGTTTCCCGAACGACTCTTACGACGGTGACTGGGGATTCAAGCCCAACTTGTTTACCGGCTGCCACCCGACTATCGACACTCAGGCTACGGGTTGGGACAAAGACTGGAACTCACAGAACTGGAATGCTTCTTCGGGCGAGCTGCTCAACGGATGGAAGCATGTATATGCCGGTATCTGCCGCGCCAACGACTATCTGGAAGCTCTTGCCGCCTCTGACAAAGTCAGCGATGGCGTGAAAACAAAACTTACCGGTGAAGGTCGCGCATTACGCGGATTCTTCTACCACTGGCTGGCCACAACTTTCGGACGTGTGCCCATGCTGGCCACCGGCGAAAACTACTCGAACACCCCGCAGAAGGCTCGTGCAGAGACTTATGTGGAGATGTGGGACTTCATCATCGAAGACTTCAAGGCTGCAGCCGAAATGCTCGACTGGGCACCCATGGACGGACAGTATGGCCGCGCTACGAAAGGTATGGCCCTGGCATACCTCGGCGACTGCTACATGTGGAAAGCTTATCGTCTGACCGATGGCAGCAACGGACAGGCTCAGGATGCCTCTCAGGCCCAGCAGCTGTATCAGCAGGCTGCCGCTTGCTTCAAGCAGATTCTCGACAGTGGTGTTTACCATCTGAACGAGTCGTTCACCACACTGTGGGACCCCGCTTCTGCTTGGGGACCCGAAGCTATCTGGGTGGAACAGCTCGACGAAGGCAACAACTGGGGTAAGTGGGACAACCTCACTTCCAAACTGATGCTGAAGTGGTACACCGCATGTCCTGACAACGGCGGTTGGGGTTCGCTCTACCTCTCTTGGGAGTGGTACTCCAGCTATGAAAAGGGTGACAAGCGCCGCGCTGGTTCTTGCTACACAGGTGCCGTTCCTCAGATTGACCCGAACAATCCTGCCTATGATCCTCAATACGAGGGTTGGTACGAGCCTTCAATCTACGGTGTGAACCCCTATTTGCAGGAAGTGCTCGGCCACGGACTGGAAAGCAGCAAAACACGTCAGTTCCACTTCTTCAACGGAGAGTGGGCTCCTTCTATCTGGAGTTCTAAGATGTGGCGTACCGCTTCTGCCGACTATAAGTCATGGGGTGACGGACACTGGAGCCCGACTCCCATCTATTGGAAGCGTCTTACCAACGTGATGCTCGACTATGCTGAGTGCTGCTTCCGCCTCGGTCAGGATGCAGAAGGATGGAAACAAATCAACACGCTGCGCAACCGCGCCTTCGGTAAGCTCGAAGACGGCAAGGAGCAGGCTCTCACGGAAAAGTACCTGCCCTACTACAACAGCTTCGCTGAGTGGACTGGCCGTGCAGAAGGTGAAAACGAGAATGGTGGCCCGTTCTACAAGAACCGCACCGAATACCCCATCCCCTTCGGAAGCACTGTTGAGAACGTACCCGACGCTCAGGCTTATTACACAGCTTTGAAGGCTGACAAGGGATTCGATTCACCCGTGTGGAAAGTCGCTGTCAACGAGGAACGCCGCAAGGAGTTCAACTGCGAATGGTCGCTCCGTCCCGACATGCAGAAGTCGGGCTACATGGCTGACCACGTGGCTCATAACTATCCGAAGCGCGACATCGACCAGAGTGGCGAAAATGCTCCTATCAAGAACATCCCATGGACCGTTCGTACTTACGACTACAACGACCTGAAGATGGACATGCCGATTCCGCAGGATGAAATCCTGAAGAACCCGCTCTGCGACCAGAACCCGGCTTATACAAAGACGGAATAAGGAATGTGGTTACACAAACGATAATTGCTCATTTTCATCCTTGAAATGTTCATGATTAGAGGGTGCTGCACTCGGTTGCAGTGCCCTCTTTTTTTGTTTCTTTAAGCCCGGTACTGACAACTAAAGAACACTACGGGTAAAAAAAACACCCTTTTTCCACCTTGTTTGGAAAAATAATCGTACCTTTGCATCGTATGGACGCGAAATCAAAGAAGAAGTCAAAAAAGAACACGGGAAAGACGGAGACGAAGGTCAACTGGCACCTCCTGTTGCCGGTATTGTGTGCCATCGGCGTGTTTGGCTATTGGTATTTTCTCAAGCCGTTCATGCTGCTGGTGCGCGAGCAGTCGCAGCTATTCCTATTCACCCGCGATTATTTGCTGGAAAGGCTGGCGGTGCCCGGCGGACTGGCACAATACATCGGGGAGTTCTTGGTTCAGTTCTTCGCCTTGCCTTTATACGGCTCAATCATATATGCCTTGCTTTTCCTGCTGGCATGGTGGCTGTCGTGGCGGCTTCTGCGGAAAGTTCGTTTCGGCTTTCTCCTGTCTTTCATCGTTCCGCTCGTTCTTTTTTATCTTTCCACAAACATTTATGTTCCGCTGACACCCACAGTGGCCATTCTCTCAAGCATGGCCCTGCTAATGGTGCTTCCAAAGAAAAAGAACGTGCGTCTGCCCCTGCTTTTCATCCTTATCCCAGTGGCCTACTGGTTGTTAGGTCCTGCCGTTGTCATCCTTCTCATTGGTGCAGGGCTGCGCTGGTCGCCGTTGGTGGCCGTGGTGCTGGCAGCCTGCATTGTTGGCAGTTCACGGCTCGTGCCCTACCCTTTGCGTCAGGTGGCTCTCGGCATCGACTACTATTGGCAAGAAAAACACCTCGGAACGGAAGAGGAAATGGAAATTGACATGCTGATGCGCATGAAAAATTGGAAACGGCTGGACAAGAGGGCAAGCGAAATGACATCACCCAGCCTGGCTGTCCGCAGTGCCGGCGCCCTGGCACAATTCCAGTTACGTCAAATCGGCGAATATGAGCTGCAACAGGCCCTTGCCGTCACCAACAAAGCCCTGAACAGCCAGCCCTCGGCCTTCATTCTCAGTGAACTGTATATGTGTACGGGGCTTATCAACATGGCCGGACGGGCCGCCTTCGAGGGAATGGAGTCCGTGCCCAACTACAACAAGAGCGGACGTGCACTGCGCCGCCTGGTGGAAACCAATTTGATTAGTGGCCAGACCGACGTGGCACTGAAGTACCTTTCCATCCTCGACCATACCCTTTTGCTGCGCTCGTGGAGCAAGAAGATGCGACCGCTGGCCGAGCATCCCGAACTAATTGACAGCCACCCCGTCTATGGTCCGCTGAAGAAAACACACAGCCAGGCCAAGGACGTATTCTTCTATTAAAACCCGTTATGATTATGGACCATTCGTCTTGGCTGAAAAAAAACGCCCGCTACCTCTTCTCCTTCGTGCTGCTTGCCCTGTTCATTGCCTGTAGCCACCAGCCCGAGAATGTTTCAATGTGCGACCGCACGCCTGACATCTACCCCGACTATGTGGGCGTGACCATTCCCGTGGACATTGCGCCGCTGAACTTCTCGATGGCCGACGACAGCGTGAGCCACATTGACGTCACCGTGGAAGGCAACAAGGGCGGCCGCTTGCATGCCAACGGAACATTTGCCGACTTCGACATCAAGGAATGGCACGGGCTGATCCGCCAAAACCGTGGCGGAAAACTGACCGTTACCGTCTGTGCCGAGAAAAACGGCGAATGGACTCAATACCGCCCGTTTGACATTTTCGTCAGTACCGACAGTCTGGGCGAATGGGGCATCACCTACCGCCGCATTCCACCTTCATATAACATCTACAGTCAGATGGGCCTTTACCAGCGCAATCTCAGCAACTTCGATGAGGAAGCCATGCTTGTCAACACCCAAGCGCCGGGAATGTGCATCAACTGCCACACCGCCAACCGAACCAATCCCGACCAGTTCGTGTTTCATGTGCGCGGCGGTCATGGTGCCACCGTCATCGGTCGCAACGGAGACATTGAACTGCTCAAGGCACGCAACGACAGCCTCGGCGGGTCGATGGTCTATCCGAGCTGGCATCCCGGCGGACGGTTTTGCGCTTTTTCCACCAACAAGACGTCGCAGATGTTCCACACGGCCAACCCCAAACGCATCGAAGTGTACGACTCGTCGTCCGACGTTTTCGTTTATGACGCCGAGACGCACACCATTCTCAGCGACACACTCATCATGAAAAAACTATGGGCCGAGAACACGCCGGCCTTCTCCCACGACGGCAAATGGCTCTATTTCATCACCGCCCGAAGGCAGGTATATCCCGACGATTACGACAAAGAACGCTACAGCCTTTGCCGCGTGGCATTCGACGAGCAAACAGGAAAGTTAGGGCACGACGTTGACACGCTCATCCAAGCCGACACCTTGAAGAGCATCACCTGGCCCCGCCCCTCCTACGACGGGCGGTTCCTCATGTACACACAGGCCAACTACGGCTATTTCTCTGTTTGGCATCCTGAAAGCGACCTTTGGCTGCTCGACCTGCAGACCATGGAAAGCCGCCGCATGGACGAAGTGAACAGCCCACGGGCCGAAAGCCTTCACAGCTGGAGCGCCAATAGCCGCTGGTTCCTGTTCACCAGCCGTCGCGACGATGGCCTCTACACTCGCATCTACTTTTCCACCGTCAATGCCGACGGAAAAGCCACCAAGCCTTTCATGCTTCCGCAACGCAACCCCAAAAAGTATTATCAGCAACTGCTTTATTCCTACAACACGCCCGATTTCACGTCAAAACCCGTAAAATATGATGCCCGCACAATGGGCAACCGCATTGAAAGCGACCAGCGCACGGGCACGAAAATGAAGGCCGGAGCCACCGGCGAATAAGCTGTTCCGCAAAAGGCAAAAACAACAATTATAGAGGAAAAATAACACAGAAAAGCCGCTTTTCATGCCGTTCGTAACATGAACTTTGTTATTTGTAACACATTATTTTCTTTCCAATAGTTGAAAAATTAGTGTAACATGCGGCAAACACAGGTTAAATTATTATGTGTAACTTTGCATTGCAAAAATCGATATAGCATACAAGCCTTTAACAAACAATCCTCACGCTACATTCCTTGAGGAAGACAACGGGCAACTTATAAGCTTGGAGATTCCTCTCCGAAAGGAGAGACAAGAGATAATGATTTAGCAGTTAGATATACTTCTTGAGTTATTGTTAGTAAATAGTTTTTTTCATTTATTGAGTTAATTATGAAGTCAGGCTTCGTTGTGACGACGAGACCTGACTTCGTTCTTTTTTGTTGGGCAGACGTTCTGCCATGACAAGCAAAGGGCGGAGCGCTGGTGTGCTCCGCCCTTTGCTTGTCATAATGGAGGCTCAGTCGAGATGGAAGACCTCCTGGATGGGGATGGTGACGGGGGAGTTGTCGGCGTTCACCTCCATGATGTCGGCCATCATGTCCCACCATTTCTGCGTGATGGGGTCCACGTCGGTGGTGTCCTGGCTGTTGCCTTCGCCTGCGCACTCCTGGTAGGCAAAAAGGATGTTGGTATCTTTGTCCCAGTAGATGCTGTAGTTGCCAACTCCCTGCTCCTTAATCATTTTTACCAGTTCGGGCCAGATGGCAGCGTGGCGTTTCTCATACTCTTTCTCACATCCTGGTTTCAGGAACATTTTAAAAGCAAATCTTTTCATTTTTCGATTGGATTTATAGGGTTAATAATCATTGGTTTTCAATTACCGTCGGGTTTTGTGACGTCGGCCCTGTTGGGCGAGAGGAACCATTCCAGATGGCCGAACTCGTCGGGTTGGGTGGGGTCAAAGTCTGTCCATCCGTTTTGCAGATGCTTCACCACGGGCAAGCCAATCTGCTTCATTCCCATGACCACCATTTTTGCAATTTCGTAGGCGCCATAGGGGTTGAAATGAGTATTGTCGGCCAGCGGTTTGTCCTGTCCTGGGAAAGTGTTGGCAGGATAGTGCACCAACGCCTTCTTGCTGTCCTCAAATCCCAGTGTCTCAAAGAAATCCTTCGTCATGGCGTTGAGGTCGATGACGGGCACCTTTTCCCTGCTTGCCACCATTTTCATGGCATCGGGGAAATCGCCGTGGGTGTTCTCAATGCATGTTTGCGTTTCCTTGTCGAATGCCCTGCGTTGCGTGGGCGTGCAGAATATGATGTTCCCACCGGCCTCGCGCACCCTGTCGATAAAGATTTTGAGGTTGTAGATGTAGTGGTACCACGGCCCGTCGCCCGGCCTGTGCTCCTTTTCGTCGTTATGTCCAAATTCGCACACCACATAGTCGCCGGGCCTCAGCATGGCAAGAATTTTGTCAAGGCGGTTGGAAGCGAGAAACGTCCGTGCGGTGAGCCCGCTTTCGGCATGGTTGGAAATGGCCACTTGGTCGTTGAACCATCGCGTAATCATCTGCCCCCACGATGCCCAGGGGTCGCTGTCCTGGTCCACCACGGTTGAGTTTCCGCAAAGAAAGATTGTAGTGGCGGCGGTGTCGCGTTCTATTTTTATACGGCTCACAGCCGGCGACTTGCCGTTAAATTCCAGTGTCAGCAGGTCGTCCCAGTCGAGATACGCCTTTTCCCTTTCCTTGATTTTCACCACGCCCTCGCGCAGTTCAATGGACCGATTGTCCTTCGACGGTTCTTTGTAAAAATATTTCGGCGAGCGCTTGTTCACAATGAACGACACTTCCTGCATTTTTCCTTTTTTGGTCTGCATGCCTTCCACGAAAAGTCGCCGACTTTCGGCCTTCACCACGGTATGTGCGGCGCGTTTTTTCGAGCCGAGAGTCAGTGTTACCCGATAGTTGCCGTCGGCGACGGGAACCGAGAAATAGAACGGCGTGTCCTGAGCCTTATTGAGCAAGGTGTCCACCACGGTCTGTGCATGAAGCGCGGCAGTCATCATCAGTGCTGCCGAGAGGCAAAAGAGTTTTTTCATATTTGTTTTGAAGTTTAGGAGTTTAGGAGTTTGGGAGTTTAGACGATGGTAGAACAAGTGGGATGCTCCGCCGCCGCCATTATTTATCGAGGTTTTTCACATCGTCGAACACCATGTCGGGCCGCTCGTCGGGCCGCATCAGTTCAAAGGTGACGTCGCGCAGCCGCAGTCCGTCCACATGTCGCGCAAAGAGCCCGTAGGCCGGTGTCGGCCCTGCCCACCGCGGTTCGGGATAATGGGTTGACTGCTCGCGATAGGGCGTTTCCACCTTCTTCCCTCCCCCTCTAAATTGCAGTCGGATGTTGTTGAGCGAAATATTGCGCAGCGGGTGCCCTTCCATGCCGGTAATGATGATTCCCGCCAACGAGTCGCAGTCGTCGGCCACCACGTTCATGATGCTGATGTCTCTTGCCGAACTCACCTCGGTGCGCTCTTTCGGTCCACGGTTTCGGCATCCCGTAGTGATATAGATGGGATAATGGTGTACATGGCTCATTGAAATGTTCGACACGGTGATGTTCTCCATGCGTCCCTGGTCCACCACCTCGAAGGCCAGTCCCGAGCTCCACATGCAGGTGCAGTTTGAAATGGCGATGTTTCTATAGCCGCCGTTCGATTCCGTGCCCAGTTTGATGCGTCCGCACACCCAGTTCACCTTTTCAGGAACGTATGTGCCGTCGAGGAACGTGCCCAGTTTATAGCCTGTCACGATGCAGTTGTTCACCAAGATGTGCTCACACAACACGGGCTTTTTCAGCGCATAGCTGCTTTTCAGCACGATGGCGTCGTCGTTGGGCGTGTTCACCTTACAGTTGCTCACGGTGAGATACTTGCAGCAGTCGATGTCTATTCCGTCGCGGTTGGTGTCAATCAGCACGTTGTCGATGGTTCCTATCTCGCAGCCCGTCACGATGATGGCGAAGTGGCCGCCGCGGAAGATGGTGACGTCGCGTATCAGGATGTTCCGGCACAATTTCAACGCGATGGCCTTGTCGCCGGTGCCGATGCTTCCGCCCTGCACGTTTCCAGCCGTCTCGGTGTCTTTCTTTGTGAGTCCCTCGCCGTCGATGGTTCCCCTGCCGGTAATGCTGATGTCGTGCTGACCTTCAGCCCAGATGAGCGAATTATGAAAATAGGTGTGCCCGCCGTCCTGATATTCGGGCCCGCCGAACACCTCGCTGGGGTCATAGGCTTTCATGCTTGCCGGTGCCGCCAGAATGGTGGCACCGCTTGCAAGATGCAGGTCCACACGGCTTTTCAGCCGTATGCTTCCGCAGAGATAAGTGCCCGGAGTGAGCACCACCTGCCCCCCTCCCCTGCTGCTACAAGCTTCAATGGCGCGGTTGATGGCCTCGTGGTCGAGCGTTTTCCCGTCGCCGACGGCCCCGTAGTCGCGAACGTTGTAAATCTGTTGGCCAAAAGCTGCCATGGCCAACACAAGAGCGCATGTTGTAAGGAAAAGACGTTGTTTCATTGTTTTATTCAATTGTTTTTTGGGGAGTTCAGGAGTTCAGGAGTTCGGGAGTTCAGACGATAGTTCATACATTTTATTATCTTCAAAACACCTTTAATAGACGATAGTTCATACATTTTATTATCTTCAAAACACCTTTAATAGAATTCATAGAATTTCCGTTGCGTATTGTAGTCGAGCATCCACTGGTCGAGCACCACATGGTCGTCAATAGCCTTGAGAGTGAGCACATGTCGGCCCTTTTCCAACGACACGGGCATCTGCTTCACCGCCTGCCCGCGAAGCACGTTTTTCTTCCATCCCTCAGAACGGAACGGTTCTTTCAAGGAGAACACCACGGTGTCGCCATCGTCGATTTGCACCGAGAAGCGCACGTCGTTGCCGTCGTCGGGCTGAGTAGGTATAAGTGCCAGGAAAAGCGTTGCCAATCCCGCTTGCGTTGCTTCCATCACATATTCAACCGACGCGCCCTTCGGCAAAGGCAATGCCCTCGACGTGTGCCCCAGCATTTCCACGGGCTGCAAGGGCATCGACGCGCGGTCGTAATGGCTTGCGTTTCGAACCATTCTTGGCCGGTGGAGGGTGTCGTCGGCCGCCACCCGCGCCCGCACATTGTCAAACACGGGCAGCCGTCTTGGGTGGGCATCCATAAGCCCGTTCCACTTTCCATCGGCTATCTGATTGTTGTAAACCGTTGTCATGGACTGAATTTCCTTGTATGCCTGGAGGCTGGTGACCGAGTCACCCACGATTTTCCGCGTCATGTCCAGGGCAGCCCTCACGGGGTAAAGCACCGCGGCGAAGTAAGCGTCGAGCAATTCCGGCACGGGCATTGCGTCGGGGTGCTCCACCTGCCTGGCAATGTCTTCAAAGGCCCTTATCCTTCGTGCGGCTTCCCCGGCCGTCATCTCCACACTGTCCACGGGCGACAGTCCGCGCTCATAGCGCCGTTTGTCGAGTTCCACCTGTGTCCAACCCATAAATTCCGGCTTCCTCACGGCGCAAAGCCTGTAATATTCCACCATGGCGGGCGTGATGGCCCTGGCCGTTTTCTCGCCGAACTGGGTTGTCAGCCAGTTTTCCAAGTGTTGCCGCAGGGTGCTCGGCGACACGCTATTGATGTCCCAGGCCATGTCGAGAAACAGTTGCAGGTCGTAGGCCGCTACCTTGGGGTCGTGAACGTTGGCAATCCAAATGCGCCTCACGTTGTGGTCGTAGGCATTTCGCAACTCGCTGTAAATCAGTCCTGGCTGCGTTGTGGTGAGCCATAGGTGGTCGTGCGGCCGGCCCCAGTAGCTGAGATGGTAATACACGCCGGCGCCGCCTTTTCGTTGTTGCTCACGGGGTGTGGAAAGGCGGGTGAGGTAGCCATAGTTGTCGTCGCACCACATCAGCGCCACATCGTCGGGAACGCGCAGTCCGTTCTCCATGATTTGCAACACTTCCTTGTAGGGCACAAACACCTGCGGCAACCTTTCCACGGTTTTTTTTCCATGTATGTCGGCGAGCATTTCTCGCTGGTCGTCAATGACTTGCTGCAGGGCCTCCGTCTTTTCCTGCAATGTCGAAACGCCCTCCATCGAGCCGTCGTGGATGCCGCGCATGCCAAGGGTGTAGAGGTAGTCGCCGTGGCGTGCCTCCACGAGTCGCTCGCGCCAGTATTGTTTCACGGCCTCGCGGTTGGTCATGTAGTTGAAGCGTCCACGCGTGTTCACGTCCCATTCGCCCACATTGTTCCTGAGCATCGGCTCGCAATGGCTGGTGCCGATGACGATGCCGCAACTGTCGGCCATCTGTCGCGCTCCCGGCGTTTGGAAAAAGGCCTCGGTGCCCTCGTGCATGGCCGGCCATAACGTGTTGGCCCTCAGGCGGAGGAGCAGTTCAAAAATGCGGCGGTAGGTCTTGGGTCCTATGCGCCCTTTCACACCTGTCGGCTCATGGGTTTGGGTGGCCCAGGGTCGCAGGCTCCAGTCCTCGTCGTTGATGAAAATGCCGCGATACTCCACGCTGCACGTCTGCCTGGTTTTGAACCGGCGGTCGATGGTGAGCCGGTTCTTTTTTTGCGGCACCACATCGCCCCACCACACCCACGGCGACACGCCCGCCATGCGCGACAACTCCAGCAATCCGTAGGCCGCGCCGCGCGGTGTGTCGCCATGCACCATGATGCGGTTGCCGCTCACGCGGATGGAAAAGCCGTCGCGCTGCCCGTGGCCTTCGGTCACCACGATGGTGGCCTTGGCGCTTTCCACCGGCTCCATGCCGGTGACCTGCCGAAGGTCGTCGCGGAACATTCCCGCCGCCACCGTGAGCACTGGCGAACAGCCCTTGGGCAGGCGGTAGGTGACCGGCCGGCTGCCGTCGAACCACGTCAATGCGCCCACGTCATCGCGAGCCTCGGCCACGCCACAACAAAGGAGCCAGAACAAGCCGGCACACCACGCTTTCAGACTTATATCACAGAGCCTCTTCATGGGTCAACGATTTGCTTTCGTAGAATGATGTCGCAAATTTAGCCGTTTTTTTCTGAATGGCCAAATTTTCGGAAATGAAAAAGAACAGGTGGTCAGAATTACGGGGGTGGAAAAGCAATTTTTCAAGGTCAGAGGATGCGGTTTTGGTGAACGGATGGGGAAAGGGAGGAAAACGGCAGACGGGGGATTTGTTTTGTTGGCAACGCAAAAAACGGGACGGGGGAAGTGAAAAAAACGGCGCTTTTCGGGTATTAAAAAACCGTAAAAAATCTTGACAAAAATGACCAAAAACAGGGCAATTTGTAACTCGTTGGTTTTCAAGGGGTTCAAAAATATGCTAAGTTTGACCGCAATTTTCTCGTCGAGATCTTCAAGATCTCTCCTCTCAAACTTGCATATTTCTCCCCGAGATTTGCGGTCAAGCCCCTCCCCGATTATGAAAAATCTTGACAAAAACAATCTTCAAATCACCCTTGCCACCCCAAACATCTTGAACGGCTTGGACGGCATCATTCAGGCCGTCGGTGGCGACCGTTTCGCGACACTTGTGAGGGTCGCAGTTGATATAGGTGAAAAAAAAAGATAATTTGAAAATTTTTCTCACAAATTATTGGCAGCAATCGCGCAATTTTTATTAAATTTGCAGTCCATTTTCAACGTAAATTTTCAGGAAGGAATAAGACATGGCAGAAACGAAAAAAATAAAGACAGCTCTTATCTCGGTGTTCCACAAAGACGGACTGGAAGAACTGCTTGCCAAACTCAGTGAAGCAGGCGTTGACTTCCTCTCCACGGGAGGCACCCAGCAGTTTATCGAGAGCCTGGGATATGAATGCAAAACGGTGGAAAGCATCACCACCTACCCTTCTATCTTGGGCGGGCGCGTGAAGACGCTGCACCCCAAAATCTTCGGAGGCATACTGGGCCGCCGCTCCGACGAGGGCGACCGGCAGCAGATGGCGGAATACGACATTCCGGAAATCGACCTGGTGGTGGTGGACCTCTACCCCTTTGAGCAGACCGTGGCCAGCGGAGCCGGCGAAGGCGACATCATTGAGAAGATAGACATCGGCGGCATCTCGCTCATCAGGGCCGGCGCCAAGAACTTCGCCGACGTGGTCATCGTGCCGTCGAAGGCCGAATACGGCGTGCTGCTCGACATCCTCAACAACCAGGGCGCACAGACCACCCTCGCCCAGCGCCGCATGCTGGCAGCCAGGGCGTTCGGCGTGAGCAGCCACTACGACACCGCCATTCACCAATGGTTTGAAAAGAGTGAAAAGTGAAAAAAGAAAAGTGAAAAATGAAGAGTGAAGAGTGAAAAATCACCTCACTCCCCAACAACCCCATCCCCTCGCATCAGAAAGAATTAAAGATTATTTTCAGCAATACCAAAATCACGACATTTATTTAATATTATGGGCTTTTTATCATTAAGGAAAGAAATAGCAATGGACCTGGGCACGGCCAACACCATCATTATCAGCGATGACAGGATTGTGGTGGACGAACCCTCAGTAGTGGCGCTCGACCGCCGCACCGACAAGATGATTGCGGTGGGCGAGAAAGCCAAGATGATGTATGAGAAGGAACATCCGGGCATCCGCACCATCAGGCCGCTGCGCGACGGCGTGATTGCCGACTTCACCGCCTGCGAGCAGATGATGCGCGGACTTATTAAAATGGTACACACCGGCAGGCACCTCTTCTCGCCCTCCCTGCGCATGGTCATCGGCGTGCCCTCGGGAAGCACAGAAGTGGAACTGCGCGCCGTGCGCGACTCGGCCGAACATGCCGACGGGCGCGACGTATTCCTCATTTTTGAACCCATGGCAGCCGCCATCGGCATCGGCCTCGACGTGGAGGCCGCCGAAGGCAACATGATTGTGGACATAGGCGGCGGCACCACCGAAATCGCCGTCATCTCGCTCGGCGGCATCGTGGCCAACAACAGTATCAAGGTGGCCGGCGACGACCTCACCTCCGACATTCAGGAATACATGAGCCGCCAGCACAACGTGAAAGTCAGCGAGCGCATGGCCGAAAGAATAAAAATCAACGTGGGCTCGGCACTCACCGACCTGGGCGAAGAGGCTCCCGAAGACTATGTCGTTCACGGGCCGAACCGCATCACGGCACTGCCCATGGAGGTGCGCGTGTGCTATCAGGAAATTGCACACTGCCTCGACAAGACCGTGGCACGCATTGAAACCGCCGTGCTCAACGCACTGGAGAACACGCCGCCCGAACTCTATGCCGACATTGTTCACAACGGCATCTACCTCACCGGAGGCGGAGCACTGCTCAGGGGACTGGCAAAGCGCCTAACCGACAAAATCAACATTCGGTTCATCGTGGCCGAAGACCCGTTGCACTGCGTGGCAAAGGGAGCCGGCATTGCCCTCAACAACGTTGACCACTACTCGTTCCTGACAAGATAAAGAACAGACGAGCCGCCGTGCCGTGACCGCACATTGCAACCATGTGCTGTCGCGGCACGGGGCACCATCCCAAGGAAATGCGCAATCTGTGGGCCTTCCTGCAAAAATACCACCACTGGTTTCTATTCCTGATACTCGAGGTGGTTAGTGCCGTGTTGCTGTTTCGCTTCAACAGCTATCAGGGCAGCGTCTTCGTGTCGTCGGCTAACACCATGACGGGGAAGGTGTATGAACTGAACTCGCAGATTGAGACATTTTTCAGCCTGACAACCATCAACGAACAGCTGACGCAGAGGAACGTCTATCTGGAACGGCAGGTGAAACTGCTGTCGGACAACCTGGCCGAACTGACCCGCGACAGCAACTTCACACAGAACAGCCAGTTGCGGCTGCTGGAGGACTACAAGCTCATTCCGGCCAAGGTCGTCACCAACTCACTCGACAAGAAAGACAACTTCATGACCCTCGACAAGGGCAGCGCCGACGGCGTAAGGCGCGACATGGGCGTGGTCTGCGGCACCGGGCTGGTGGGCATCGTCTATCTGGTGTCGGCACACTACAGCATCGTCATTCCCGTGCTCAACAGCCACTCCAACCTCAGCGTGGCCATCAGCGGAAAAGACTATTTCGGCTACCTCAGGTGGAAAGGCGGGGCCTCCGACACCGCATACGTTGACGACCTGCCCAGACACGCACGGTTCAAGAAAGGCGACAGCATCATGACCAGCGGCTATAGCAGCATCTTCCCGCCGGGCATCTTCGCAGGAAGGATTGTGAAAGTGTATAACTCGGCCGACGGACTGTCGTACCGGGCGAAAATAAAGCTCTCGACCGACTTCGGCAACCTGCGCGACGTGTGCATCATCGACAACTCGCGCATGAAAGAACAGCTGGAACTTATGCGTGCCGCAGAAGACAGCATCAAGCCACAAACAAAATAACAGCAGCAAGGCAAAAAGCTAACAGCCATGACAACGGACTTTTTCAAGAGGATGGGGCTATTCGTCCTGTTTTGCCTGGTTCAGGCCCTTGTGCTGAACCACATCCACCTGCTGGGCTATGCCACGCCGCTGCTCTACGTGGACTTTGTGCTTTCTTTCAAGCGCACCTATCCCAAGTGGGCTATCCTCGTGTGGTGCTTTGCGCTGGGCATCAGCATCGACACCTTTTCCAACACGCCGGGCGTGGCCGCTGGAGCCATGACACTGGTTGGGGCATTGCAGCCATATATTCTGGAACCGTTCGTGCCGCGCGACAGCGCCGAAGACCTCACGCCGTCGTTCCACACGCTGGGCATCACCAAATACATGACCTACGCCTTTGTCTTGGTTTTCATTTATACCCTCGCCTTCTTTGCGCTCGAAGCCTTCAGTTTCTTCAACTGGCAGCAATGGCTCTTCACTACCGGCGGCAGCATCCTGCTGACGTATGTCCTGATATTGGTAATTGAAAATCTCAGGAGAAAATGAAAGGAGACTATGAACTTGAAAACAGGCGATATGTGATTGGCGGAGTGGCCATTGTTGTAGTCATTATCTACATCATCCGGCTTTTCACCCTGCAAATCATGAGCGACGACTATAAGAAGAACGCCGACAGCAACGCGTTCCTCAAGAAGATAGAATTTCCGGCCCGCGGAGTCATCACCGACCGCAACGACGAGCTGCTGGTATATAACCAGAACTCGTATGACCTCATGGTGGTGATGAACGAAGAAAGCGGGCGCCTCGACACCCTCGACTTCTGCAATGCCCTCGGCATCACCAAGGAGTATTTCATCAAGCGCATGAAGGACATCAAGAGCCTGCCGGGATATTCGCGCTACACCCAGCAGCTGTTCATGAGCCAGCTTTCTGAAAAAGATTTCCGCATCTTCCAGGAGAAGATGTACCGTTTCCCGGGCTTCTACATTCAGCACAGAAGCCTACGGCAGTACGTCTATCCCTACGCCGCACATGTGCTTGGCGACGTGGGTGAGGTGTCTCCCTCCGACATCGAGGAAGACGACTACTACATGTCGGGCGACTACATCGGCAAGCTGGGCATTGAGCGCTCGTATGAGAAGGAACTGCGCGGCGAAAAGGGCGTGCAGATACTGCTGCGCGATGCCCACGGACGCATTCAGGGCAACTACATGAACGGTGCCCTCGACAGCAAACCGGTGCCGGGGAAAGACCTCAAACTGAGCATCGACATCAAGTTGCAGGCCCTCGGCGAGCGGCTCATGCAAGGAAAGATTGGCAGCATTGTGGCCATAGAACCGTCCACGGGCGAAGTGCTCTGCATGGTGTCGTCGCCTTCCTACGACCCGCGCGACATGATTGGCCGGCAAAGGGGAAAGCACCACCGCGAACTGCAGCTGGACCCGCAGAAGCCGCTCCTCAACCGCAGCATTATGGGCCAGTATCCTCCGGGATCCACGTTCAAGACGTCGCAAGGCCTTACCTTCATGACCGAAGGCATCATCGACCCCGAGCAAACCGCCTACCCCTGTCACCGGGGATTTGTATTCAAAGGCCTGCGCGTGGGATGCCACGGCCACGGCTCGCCATTGTCGCTGGTGCCGGCGCTGAGCACGTCGTGCAACGGCTACTTCTGCTGGGGACTCTACCACATGCTGGGCAACAGGACAAAATACAAGAACGTGCAGCAGGCCATGAACACCTGGCGTGACTATATGGTGAGCATGGGCTTCGGCTACAAGCTGGGCATTGACCTGCCGGGCGAGAAGCGCGGACTCATTCCCAACGCCGACTTCTATGACCGTGCTTACAAAAGCGACTGGAGCGGCCTCACCGTCATCAGCATCAGCATCGGACAGGGCGAGGTGAACCTTACGCCACTGCAAATTGCCAACCTGGGCGCCACTATCGCCAACCGCGGTTTCTTCTATACGCCCCATGTGGTGAAAAGCGTGAAAGGCGAACCCCTGCGCAAGGAGTTCACCGAGCGGCGATACACCAAGGCCAGCCGCGAAGCCTACGAATATGTGGTGAAAGGCATGCGCTCTTCGGTGTTGGGCGGCACCTGTAAGGCCCTCAACCGCAGCGACATCATCATGTGCGGAAAAACGGGAACGGCGCAGAACAAAGGACACGACCACTCCGTGTTCATGGGCTTTGCACCTATGGACAACCCGAAAATCGCCATCGCCGTTTATGTGGAGAACGGCGGCTTCGGAGCCACCTTCGGCGTGCCCATCGGCGGACTGATGATAGAACAATATCTTCACGGCAAGCTCTCCGACGGTTCGGAGCGCAGGGCCACAGAATTCCAAAACAGAAAAATCTCCTATGGCTCAGGCGAACGATAAACAACCCGGCGTGCTGCGCTCGCTCGACTGGTGGACCATCGGCATCTACTTGGGGCTGTTGATCTTCGGATGGTTCAGTGTGTGCGGGGCCACCTACACCTACGGCGAAACCGACATCTTCAGCTTCGACAGCAACTCCGGCAAGCAGCTGATTTGGATAGGCACGGCCATCGTGCTGGGCCTGTTCCTTCTGCTGCTCGACGACCGTTTTTACGATACCTTTGCCTACGTTCTCTACGGATTGTTGATGTTGTTGCTCATTGCCACCATCTTCAATCCGCATGAAATCAAGGGCTCGCGCTCCTGGCTTGTGTTGGGACCCGTTCACATACAGCCGGCCGAATTTGCCAAATTCGCCACCGCCCTGTGCATATCGAAATATATGTGCGTCTATGGCTTCAACATCCATAACATCAAGCACTTCATTGTTTCCTGCGCCATCATTCTTTTCCCCATGGTCTGCATCGTGATGCAAAAGGAAACGGGGTCGGCACTGGTTTATCTCTCCTTTTTTCTTATGTTCTACCGCGAGGGCATGACGGGCAGCCTGCTTTTCACAGGTGTGGCCATGATTGTTTATTTCGTCATCGGCATACGTTTTGAGAGCCTCCAGTTGTGGGGCACACCCACCTCGGTGGGCAAGTTCTGCGTGCTCATGCTCGTTCAGCTGTTCACGGCGTGCATGGTGCTCACCTATTGCGGCGACAAGAAGAAGTTCCACCACATCATCCTTGTCAGCACGGGCGTTACGCTATTGGCACTGCTTTTTTCCAAGTTCGTCATTCCCTTCGACATCGTGTGGCTTCAGATGGCGCTCACGGCGGCACTCATCGGCTACCTGGTCTATCAGGGCATGAACCTTCGCCTACGCAACTATTTCTATATTGCGCTGTTTGCCCTCGGGTCGGTCATTTTCTTCAACACCGCCGACTACGTTCTCAATAATGTCCTTCAAGAACACCAGCGCACGCGCATCAACGTGCTGCTGGGCCTCGACAACGACATCAAGGCCGCCGGCTATAACGTCCACCAAAGCCAAATTGCCATCGGTTCGGGCGGACTGCTGGGCAAAGGTTTCCTCAACGGCACGCAGACCAAGCTGAAATACGTTCCTGAGCAAGACACCGACTTCATTTTCTGCACCGTGGGCGAAGAAGAGGGATTCCTGGGCAGCGCCGCCGTGCTGTTAGGTTTCCTGGCACTCATCCTGCGGCTCATCAAGATGGCTGAGCGCCAGCCATTCCGCTTCGGGCGCGTTTATGGCTATTGTGTGGTCAGCATCTTCCTTTTCCACCTTTTCATAAATGTTGGCATGGTGCTGGGCCTAACGCCCGTCATCGGCATTCCCCTGCCCTTTTTCAGCTACGGCGGTTCATCGCTCTGGGGATTCACCATCCTGCTGTTCATTTTCCTGCGAATAGACGCCGGCCGGAACCTCGTGCGCACTTAGCACAACAGGCGGAAGACCAGGGAAAAAGCCGAATTATGACGTTAAAAGGAGCGTTCAGCACTTCGTTTTACACTTTTAACGCCACAAAGGCGCTATAATCCCGAAAAAGTTGTACCTTTGCAGCAAACATTCCATAAAGCAATGAAGATTTTGACAAGTGCCCAGATTCGTGAGCTGGACCAATACACCATAGAGCACGAGCCCATCCGTTCGATTGACCTGATGGAACGCGCCGCCAAGGCCATCACGCGTGCCATTACCGACCGCTTTCCTGTTCACACCCCCGTCGTGGTTTTTGCCGGCCCCGGCAACAACGGCGGCGACGCTTTGGCCACGGCACGTCTGCTGGCCGAGCAGAACTACAATGTGAGCACCTATCTTTTCAATATCGACAACAAACTGTCGGAAGATTGCGAGGCCAACAAGAAGCGGCTGGCCGATTGCCGCAAAGTGAAAGACTTTGTGGAGGTGACCGACGAGTTCGACCCGCCGCAGCTTGAAGCGCAGACCCTCGTGGTGGACGGGCTGTTCGGCTCGGGCCTCAACAAGCCGCTGGCAGGGGGCTTCGCATCGCTGGTGAAATACATCAACCAGTCGCCGGCCTACATCGTGAGCATCGACATTCCCTCTGGGCTGATGACCGAGGACAACACTTACAACATCCGCGCAAACATCATCAAAGCCGACCTCACGCTGACCCTTCAGCACAAGAAACTGGCCTTCCTCTTCCCCGAAAACCAGCAGTTCATAGGCGAACTTCGCACGCTCGACATCCGCCTGAGCGAGGAGGGGTTGAAGAAAACGGAGGCGCAGTTCACCATGCTCGAAGAGAGCGACATCAGGCCTCTTCTGCCCCACCGCAGCCCCTTCGCCCACAAAGGCGACATGGGCCACGCCCTCATCGTGGCCGGCAGCTACGGCATGGCGGGAGCCGCCATTCTGGCCACAAAGGCATGCCTCCGGACCGGCGTGGGGAAAGTGACCGTCCACACGCCGCGCCGCAACAACGACATCCTGCAAATCAGTGTGCCCGAAGCCATCATCAGCAACGACCACGAGGAACTCTTCATCAACGAAACGGTGGACACCGACGCCATGGACGCCGTGTGCATAGGTCCCGGATTGAGACAACAGGAAAACACGGCCATCGCCGTCATCTCGCAGATACGGCGCGCACAATGCCCCGTGCTGCTCGATGCCGATGCGCTCAACATCCTTTCGAACCACCGCGCCTGGTTGCAACAACTGCCCAAGCACATCATTATGACCCCCCACCCCAAGGAGTTCGACCTGCTCAACGGCTCACCCTGTGCCGACAGCTACGAGCGCCTGTCGAAAGCCCGCAACATGGCCGAGCACCTGGAGGCCTTCATCTTGCTGAAGGGCCACCACTCGGCACTCTGTCTGCCCAACGGACACGTCGTCTTCAACAGCACGGGCAATGGCGGCATGGCCACCGCAGGAAGCGGCGACGTGCTCGCAGGCATCATCACGGCATTGCTGGCAAGGGGCTGCCAAATGGCCGATGCCTGCACCGTGGGAATGTACCTGCACGGACTGGCCGGAGACCTGGCAGCCAAGGAGTTAGGCGAGGAAAGCCTCACGGCCTCCGACATCATTGCCTACCTGCCTAAAGCGTTCCGCCGGCTCCACGATTAACAGAAACAGCCATAATCCCTTAAAAAAAGTAACAATATACAATTAGACCCTAACATTAATTTTTTTAAAAGACAAATTATGAAGAAAACTTTATTAATACTAACATTTATAATAGTGTCTTTAACATCATTTGGACAGATTTTTTCAAAAATAAGATACTATGATAAATTTGATGATTGTATAAAAACAGAAAAAATCAAGACACTTATAACTAAAACAGACAGTACTTTTATTATTGAAGAAAAAGGTCGTAAACCTGTTGAGTATTGGATTATTAATCATTCCTCATTTAATTCATCAGGTGACAAAGACAATATTGTTGATTTAACTGGTAAAAATGTTTATGGATTTCAAGATAGTTGGTGTGTAATAAAAATGTCTGATTTAAACGATTATAATAATCATTTAAAAAAAATACTATTAGATGAAGAACCTATCGCTGTTCTTACAAAATATTGGTTATTTGTCGTTCATCGTACGATATCAAGATATTCGTTTGAATTCCAATATGAAAGGGAATATTTTTGGATTGAAAATGAAATGAATGACAACAAGTTAGGTAAAAATATTAATAGAATAATTTATACTGATTTGTAAATTTACACCCATAAGTGAGTGGATGATGGACTGAGAGAGTAGATTATTAAACTATGTTTGAAACGTCAATATAAAAATATCTAACAATGATTATTGGGGGATAAATATAATTACTAATACAAAACCATAAAATGAAAAAAACAATGATAACCACTCTGCGCGGACAGCTTGCCAGACTGTTCACCGCCACCTGTCTTTCCGCCATGATGTGTACGCCGTTGCAGGCTCAGGACGTGGTGGAAGGCACCGCCTATTTCCTTCCCCGCACGGCCATTCACTACGCCCTGCTCATTGAGCGCACCACCACTCAGCCCGGCGAATTGTGCATGTATGCCGACCGTTTCCTGAAGAAGAAGGACGTGGCCTTCCAGCCTTCTACGTCGTACCGCATCCTCAGCATCACAAGTTTCTGCACCGGCATACGCGACACCGCCAAGCACTATGTGGCGGCCATCGACCAGAAGCACAGCATCCAGAGCCTGAAGGTGAACGACGACGGCATCATTGCCGCGGTGAACGGCGATGCCCGCCCCGTGGCGCAGCACCGCCCCTTTGAGCCTGCACCCAAACCGGAGCCGCTCAACCCGCGCGACTTCATGAACCAAGACATCCTGACGGCAGGAAGCAGCGCCAAGACAGCCGAACTGGCGGCTCAGGAAATCTACGACATCCGCGACAGCCGCAACCAGCTCAGTCGCGGACAGGCCGACCAGATGCCCAAGGACGGCGAGCAACTCAGGTTGATGATGGCCAACCTCGACACGCAGGAACGTGCGCTGCTACAGCTCTTTGAGGGCACCACAGAGCGCGACACCACAGAAGTCATCGTGACATTTGTTCCCGAAAAAGAGGTGCAGAAACACCTGCTCTTCCGCTTCTCCAAACGGCTGGGGCTGGTGGATGCCGACGACCTGTCGGGCGCACCGTGCTATGTCAGCGTGGAAGACCTGCACTCCATGCCCACAAACTCCGCCGTGGCCGATGAGGGCAAACGCGGCAAGGACGATGCCAACATCTTCGTCACCATGCCCGGAAAAATCCGCGTCCGCCTGTTCAACATGCAGAAGGAGCTGGCCACTCAAGAACTCTATGCCGCACAATTTGGCAAATCGGCACCCCTCGACAACGAGCTGTTCGGCAAGAAGCTCTTCACGCGGCTGGTTTATAACACCATTACCGGCAGCGTAGAAAGCATCAACACCGACATGATAAAGAAATAACCTGCCTTTTTCTACGGAGTTATTTCTCTAAGGAACCAAGTTTTTTTCTAAGGTTTTTATTCTAATCTAAGGAGATAAGGAGTAAAGGAGAAACACCCCCTCGGTTCCAGTTCTTCTCGGCCAAGGTTTTTCTATTCTAAGGAGCTAAGGAGTTAAGGAGATACAATTCTCCTCGACTCCTTTAGTTTTTTGGGCCATGATAATATTCTAAGGAGATAAGGAGTTAAGGAGAAATAAATCTCCTTGGCTCCTTACCTCCTTAGAAAAAAAGAGGGGCTCCATAGAAAAGAGAGGACTCCATAGAGAAAGGGCCTGTCTGCGAGCATGCAGACAGGCCCTTCGTGTGTTGTGGTAAAAGCTTACAGCTGAGCGAGTTTGTTATCGGAGCCAAGCACCTCGGTGATTTTGTGCTTGTACATTTTCTCCATCTCGTCGCGAGCCGGTCCGCAGTACTTGCGGGGGTCGAACTCTCCGGGCTTCTCGGCCAGCGTCTTACGCACGGCAGCGGTGAAGGCCAGGCGCGAGTCGGAGTCGATGTTAATCTTGCACACGGCGCTCTTGGAGGCCTTGCGCAGCTGCTCCTCGGGAATGCCCACGGCGTCGGGCAGCTTGCCGCCGTATTTGTTGATCATGTCCACATACTCCTGGGGCACGCTGGAGCTGCCATGGAGCACGATGGGGAAGCCGGGCAGTTTCACCATGATGGCGTCGAGCACGTCGAAGGCCAGGGGCGGGGGAACCAGCTTGCCGGTCTTCGGGTCGCGTGTGCACTGTTCGGGAGTGAACTTATAGGCTCCGTGGCTGGTGCCGATGGAGATGGCCAGGCTGTCCACGCCAGTGCGGCTCACGAAGTCGATGACCTCCTCGGGCTTGGTGTAATGGCTCTCAGCAGCCGCCACGTCGTCTTCCACGCCGGCCAGCACGCCGAGCTCACCTTCCACGGTGACGTCGAACTGATGGGCATACTCCACGACCTTCTTCGTAAGGGCGATGTTCTCCTCGTAAGGCAGGGCCGAGCCGTCGATCATCACGCTCGAGAAGCCCATATCGACGCAGCTCTTGCAAAGCTCGAAGCTGTTGCCGTGGTCCAGGTGGAGGGCAATTTCCGGGTGGGCGCAGCCCAGTTCCTTGGCATATTCCACGGCACCCTGTGCCATATACTGCAGAAGGGTCTGGTTGGCATATTTGCGGGCACCGGCCGACACCTGCAGGATGACGGGCGACTTCAGGTCGGCGCTGGCCTTGATGATGGCCTGAAGCTGTTCCATGTTGTTGAAGTTAAAGGCGGGAATGGCATAGCCGCCGTTGATGGCGCGGGCGAACATCTCCTTGGTGTTCACCAGGCCCAGTTGCTTGTAACTTACCATAGCTGTTGTTGTTATTTGTTTAGAGTGATAAAAGTTCATTCTCGCGGGCGGATGGCGGGGGGCACACGTCCGGGCGTCATTCCGCTTGATGACTGCAAAGTTACACAAAAGTTTTTGAACGACAAAGGGTTGAAACATTTTTTAAACCATGCGCATGATGTTTGTACGGCAAATGGCATCCGTATGAACGGCGAGGGCGGCCTTTTGTCATCTTCATTTTACAACCGACGCCCTTTTTCCGGATGAAAAAGCGGCCGCGTTTTGGCGGCGAAAAACTCCCCCCGAAGATAGAAAAACGGCAGCGTTTTGACGGCAAAAAAGGTGCCCGAAAACGGTAAAAAATATTGACAAAAGCGGCGTTTTGAGGCCATTTTTGTAACTTATTGATAATCAGACGGTTTAAAACAAGCTGGATTTTGACCGCAAATTTCGGGGGGAAATCTTCAAGATTTCTCCTCTCAATCTTCAAGATCTCTCCCAGAGATTTGCGGTCAAACCTTTTTCCGGCACAAAATTTCCATGAAAAATCTTTACAAAATGATGCCGAATAAATCGAAAAAAAGAAGCCGGGAACAAGAGGGCGTTCACATGTCCGGAAAAGAGGGGCATTGAAAATTTTTATGCCCCCATGCGCACCAACTTTGAAGAAAAATGCGTAACTTTGTGGCATGATACAGAAAAAACTACTAACAGCCGCCATCATTGGTGCGGCATTACTGACCTGTTCATGCCGTTCGCACTACACGCTGACGGGCATTGAGCACACGCGAATCCTTGTTGACAACCGCTACGACGCGCATCCCGACGCCGCGGCCGCGGCATATATGGCCCCCTATAAGCACGTGGTGGACAGCACCATGTCGCCGGTGGTGGGCGAGTTGGCACGCCACATGGCCGCCTACAGGCCCGAGAGCGAGCTGTCGAACCTGCTGGCCGACATACTGGTATGGGGCGGAAAGCAGTACGGCGAAAAGCCCGTCTTCGGCGTATATAACATTGGCGGCATACGCGCGGCACTGGCACGGGGCAAGGTGACATGGGGCGACGTGCTCGACGTGGCGCCCTTTGAGAACAAAATCTGCTTCCTCACCTTGAAGGGCAAAGACGTTACGAGGCTCTTCGAGCAGATTGCCATGAGAGGCGGCGAGGGTGTCAGCCATAGCGTCAACCTTGTGTGTACGGCCGACGGAAAGCTGAAGTCGGCACGCATCAACGGCGAGCCGGTGGACCCGGAACGCGCTTACCGCATCGCCACGCTCGACTACCTGGCCGAAGGCAACGACAGGCTGGACGCCTTCCTGAGCAAGACCGAGGTGAACGCTCCCCACGAGGAGCTCAACAACGTCAGGTTCATCATCATGGACTACCTGAAACAACAAATGGCTCAGGGGAAAATTGTTGACAGCCAAATTGAAGGAAGAATAATCATTGAGGAATGAAAAGAAGAAAGGAGAACACCGACATGACACGCGCGCGTTATTATAATAAGGTGAAAACGGCGGCACGCCTGTTGCCGATTATCATGCTCTGCCTGTTGCCCTCGCGGGGCCTGGCACAAAGCAAACAGCTTACCATCCTGCACACCAACGACACCCACAGCGCCATTTATCCGCTGAACCCCAACCTGGCCGACACCATGCTGGCCGGGCGCGGAGGCTTCCTGCGGCGCATCGACATGCTGAAGGAGGAAAGGCAGAAAGACCCCGACCTGCTGCTCTTCGATAGCGGCGACTTCAGCCAAGGGTCACCCTACTATACCATGTACAAGGGCGACGTGGAGGCGGAACTGATGAACCGCATGCACTACGACGCGGGAACCATCGGGAACCATGAGTTCGACTTCGGGCTGGAAAACATGGCGCGGCTGTTCCGGATGCTGAACTTCCCCATTGTGTGCGCCAACTACGACTTCACGGGAACGCCCGCCGAGGGCACCACGAAGCCCTACATCATTTTGAAACGCAAGGGGGTGAAGATTGGTGTGTTCGGACTGAGCCCCAAAATGAAAGGGCTGGTGAGCGACGACAACTGCACCGGCGTGAAGTTCCTCGACCCGATAGAAACGGCAAAAAAGATGGTTGACGTGCTGAAAGCAAAGAAATGCGACCTCATCATCTGCCTCTCGCACCTGGGATGGGAGATGAAAGGCAACTTCGACGACCATCAGCTCGTACAACAGACAAGGGGCATCGACCTCGTCTTGGGAGGACACTCCCACACTTATCTTGAAAAACTGGAATACGTGAACAACCTCGACGGAAAGCCCGTTCCCGTGGACCAGAACGGCAAGCATGCCATCTTCATCGGAAAGATGCTGCTCACGATGGGAAAGAAATAAAGGATTTCAGCTTCGCAAGTTGATGTAGTTCAGGAGTTCAGAAGTTCAGGAGTTCAGACAATACTTACAACCTCTGTAAACCGACGAAAAGGAAGCCTTCAGGACTATTAAGTATGAATTGTGAGTTTTTGCTGCCGCGCATAATTCACAACTAAGAATTCATAATTTAAAAGCATTTACGATTTACTGTATATTTACGATTTGCTTATTAAGCTATTTGCCCCCAGTTGCAGATGGTAAGGCGATAGAAATTGTAAAATAATCAAATTGTAAAATAACAGTAAGTCGTATTTTTATAAATAGTAAGTTGTTTTACTCGAAGAAGAACGTCAGGGCGACGAGCTTGGTACGGCTGGCGCGCACGCTATTGCTATAGGCCATCAGGTTTTTGTCCTTCATCATCTGCGTGTGCCCGGTGTCGAGGGTGTTCATCAGGCCGTAGCCGAACTTCAGCTCTGGGCGCAATTTGAAGAAAGGAAGGTAGAAATCGCAACCGATGCCCACCTCGAGCAGGCAATCGAACTTCTTCAGTTTGATGATGTCCTCATCTTTTCCCGAAAGGTTGAACATGGGGTTGATGCCCACCATGACATAGGGGCGGTGGTTGTTGAAACGCTGCGCGCTATACACGAGGTTGAAGTCCGACGAGATGTAGATTGACTTCATGTCCTGCCGTTGCTCGATGGGCTGGCCGCTCTCCAACTTGTCGGTGAAGTTGTGGAACACCAGGTGGCGGTTGCCGAAATAGAGGGTGGGCACGGCGCGGAAAGAGAAATAGGTGTTCAGGCGCGCCTCGCCGAGCACGCCCACGGTGAAGCCGCCGTCCCAGCGGTCCTGGTCGCAGGTGATGAGTTTTTCGGTCGTGGTGCCGTCGTCGTTGGTAATGAGCTGCGGACCCACGTTCTCGAACTCTATGTCCTGCAAGTGTGTGCCCACCACCACGCCGAAGTGGAAGGCGCGCAGGTCGGTGTAGGGCCGGTTCTGCACACGCTTTTCCTGGGCCTGCAAAGGCAGGAGCACCATCAGCGAAGCCAAAAGAAAGAAAAACGTTCTTCTCATTAAACATATAACGCGAAACCACGTCTTTTTATTGTATATGGCGAAAAAAAGCGCCCGCCACTACCCTTTTCAGGGTAAAAGAATGTTAAAGACCGAAAAATAAATACCCAAAAATGGGGATATTAACAAGAAATGTGTATCTTTGCATCATCATTAGTGAACAAACAATAGTATTAACCGTTTAAAATAAGATTATTATGGCTTACGTAATTGGTGAAGACTGCATTGCATGCGGCACTTGTATTGATGAATGCCCCGTTGGAGCTATCTCCGAGGGCGAGCGCTATTCCATCGACCCCGATGCTTGCACAGAGTGCGGTACATGCGCAGGTGTTTGCCCCTCTGAGGCTATCAGCCTTCCCGAGTAAACACCCTTCTTTTTGAGAGATTTCACTGAGCGGCTTCCTGCGGGAGGCCGCTTTTTTTGCGCCGTTCAGCGTCGTGAGGGCAGCTTTTTGGAACATTGGCCGGCCGTTTTCTTGGTCATACGGCCTTTTTTCCGTATTTTTGCAGCATGAGAAACAAAACCTACGCATCATGAAAGAATGGATTAACCAAAGAAGAAGCATCAGGCAGTATGCCGCGAAAGACGTGGACCGCGGCCTGCTCAACGAACTGCTGGCCCTGTCGGCCCGCACGCAGACCATGGGCAACCTGCAACTGTATAGCGTGGTGGTGACGCGCGACGCTGAGATGAAACGCCGGCTGGCTCCGGCACACTTCAACCAGCCCATGGTGACGGCGGCGCCCGTGGTGCTCACCGTCTGCGCCGACTTCCGTCGCACTTCGCGATGGGTCGAGGAGCGGAAGGCAACACCGGGCTACGACAATTTCCTCTCATTCATCAACGCAGCCACCGACGCGCTGCTCTTTACGCAGACGTTCTGCTGCCTGGCCGAGGAGGCCGGGCTGGGCTACTGCTTCCTGGGCACCACCGTTTACCAGCCGCAAAGCATCATCGACACGCTCGGGCTGCCACGGCTGGTGATGCCCGTGGCCACGCTGACCGTGGGATGGCCGGCCGAGGAACCGCCCCTGACCGACCGCCTGGCGGTGGAGGCCTTCGTTCATGAGGAAACCTACGAGGACTACTCGCGCAACCGCATCGACGACCTTTACAAGGCAAAGGAGGCGCTGCCCGAGAACCAGGAGTTCGTGAAAATCAACAACAAGGAAACGCTGGCGCAGGTGTTTACCGACATTCGCTACACCAAGAAAGACAACGAAAGCATGTCGGAAACGCTCCTTGAGGCACTGCGCAGGCAAGGGTTCCTCGACTGACGACGCCCTAAGAAGGGCCTGCTCACGGGGCGGACAGGAAGCCCCCTGAAACGAAACGCCAAATCGCTACCGGCGAAACGCCAAATCGAGGCCGACGATTTGGCGTTTCGTTTCACGCGAAATGGCGTTTCGTTCCAAAGGCCGCCCCAGTAATTACTTCGACGCTTGGAAATGTCGGCTTTCGGGAAGGCAAAAAAAATGCCTGCCAAAAGCAGGCAGGCACGAAGAAATATGTAAGTTCAGCGGTTCATCAATGCCCAGATTTCCTCGTCGGTAGAGAGGTTGCAGTCGCCCGGAATGGAGTTTTTCAGCGCGGCAGCGGCCAACGAATAGTCGAGGCACAGCTGGTCGTTGCCAGGCCAGGCCAGGCTGGCGTGCAGGCATCCCGCCATAAAGGCGTCGCCCACACCCATGGGATCGACGATGCCGGGGATGTCATAGACGCGGGTGGAAAGTATTTCGCCGTCGCTCCAAAGCAGGGCCGTCAGCGCGTGATGGCTGGAACTCACCTGGTTGCGTATGCCCATGAGCCATTTGCGACAGCGCGGGAAACGGCGGTGGATTTCGTCGAACCACGGGCGATAGAGGTCCACGTCTATCTGATAAGTGCCGTCAACGGCGCGGAAAGGAACCGGCGGCAGTTGCAACAAATACTCGAACTCTATGTAGTCGGCAAAGACCACGTCGCTATATTGCAACATCCGGCTGAGGGTGGCACGCGGCTCGGCACCGTATTTCCACAGGTTCTTGCGGTAGTTAATGTCGAACGACATGGTGAGCCCCATCTCGTCGGCAATGGCAAGGGCCTCAAAAGTGGCGTCGGCGGCCTGCTGGGAAATGGCGGTCGTGATGCCGGACGTGTGGAACACTTTTGCCCCGTCGAGCACCTTCCGCCAGTCGATCATGCCCGGCTCGAGGAAATAAAACGAGGAGAAGTTCCGGTCATAGACCACCTGCGAATTGCGCATGGCGGCGGCCTCCTCGAAATAATAGGCCCCGAGGCGGTCTCCGCCGAAGAGCATGTTACCCGTATCGACGCCCATCTCGCGCAGTTTCATACAGGCGGCGCGCCCCGTGGCGCTTTGCGGCACACGCGAAACGAACTCCACGCTGTCGCCCAGCGTGGCCAGCGACACCGCCACATTGGCCTCGCTACCGCCGTAGTTGCCGTAGAGGTCGCGGCCCTGCGTCAGCCGGAGATGGTCGGGTTTGGAGAAGCGCAGGAGGATTTCTCCGAAGGTTACGATGCTGTTCTTATTCATTTTCATTGACATTTATTAGTTTATTTGGCAAAAAGCCCCGCCTCCCCGAAAAGGGCCAGGCGGGGCAAATGGTTCGTGGGGGAAAAGGCGTTTCTGCTATTAGTCCTCAAGCGAAATGGGCTTGTACTTCGGCACAAGTGCCTTCATGATGCACCAGCCGATGAGGTAGGCCACGGCGCAAATGCAGAACACAATCATGTAGGCTGCGGGTTTGCCCTCGAAGCCGAAGAAGGTGAAGGCGCCGCCCTGGCCCTCGGCCCAGCTGAAGAACGAGCCCGAGCCCTTGTTGATAAGGAACGAGCCGATACCGCCGGCCATGCTGCCGATGCCCGTAATTGTTCCGATGGTGCTCTTGGGGAACATGTCGCCGATGGTGGAGAACAGGTTGGCCGACCAGGCTTGGTGCCCGGCGCCCAGCAAGCCAATGATGACGGCGGGCCACCAGGGGCTAATTGCGCCCATGGGCTGCGCAAACAGGCCCAGCAGGGGGAAGCATGCAAAAATGAGCATGGCGCGCATGCGGCCGATGTACGGGTTCATGCCTTTCTTGTCAACAAAGTAAGTGGGCAGGTAGCCGCCGCCAATGGAAATGACGGTCACAATGGTGTAAAGCGTCAGGATGAGCAAGATGCCCATGGTGGAGTCGCTGGTGTAGCCGTACTGGTCGGAGAAATAGGCCGGAGCCCAGAAGAGGAAGAACCACCACACGCCGTCGGTCATGAACTTGCCGACAATAAACGACCAGGTCTGCTTGTACTTGAAGCACTGCCAGAAGGGGATGGTTTTCTCCTCCTTCACTGCCGCGCGGTCCTGCACTTCGGCAATGTCGGTGTCTTGTTCAATATAGTTCAGCTCGGCCTGGTTTACACGCTTGTTGCGTGCCGGTTTGTCGTAAAGCCAAATCCACAGCCCCATCCAGATGAAGCCGAGAGCACCGATGATGATGAACGCCATTTCCCATCCCCAGGCGCGTGCCAGCAGAGGAATGGTGGCGGGAGCGGCCAGGGCGCCCACCGAGGCACCGCTGTTGAAGATGGAAGTTGAGAAGGCGCGGTCCTTCTTGGGGAAATATTCGGCCGTCACCTTGATGGCGGCAGGGAAGTTGCCGGCCTCACCGACAGCCAGAATCATGCGGCAGGCGAGGAACAACCATACGGAAATGCTGGCAATGGCCACGGCAGCGTCGCTACCGGCCTGCACCATGCGCAGGGCCTCAATGGAGGGATAGCCCTCGACTTTCATTGCCACCCATCCGCAGCCGGCGTGGAGAACGGCACCCAGCGACCACACGAAGATGGCAATGAGATAGCCTTTCTTGGTGCCCATCCAGTCGATGAACTTTCCGGCAAACAGGTTGGCAATGGCGTAGAAAATAGAGAAGAAACCGGTAATGGTACCATAGTCGGCGTCGCTCCAGTGGAACTCGGGAGCAATGAAGTCTTTCCAGGTCAGCGAGAGAACCTGGCGGTCCATGTAGTTAATGGTGGTTGCAAGGAAAAGCAACGCACAGATGACCCAACGGAAATTGGACATCTTGGTTTTCTGAATAGCACTCATATCTTTGTATTTTTATTTAATGTCTATCACGGGGATGTTGTCTTTGTCGTTGTAATAAAGGTTCTCGCCGGCCATGCCCCAGATGAAGGTGTAGTAATAAGTACCGGCGGCGGCATGCATCGACCACTCGGGCGACATGATGGCCTGCTCGTTGTGGAGCCACACCACGCGGCTTTCCTGCGGCTCACCCATGATGTGGGCGATGGTCTGTCCCTCGGGAAGGTTGAAGTAATAGTAAGCCTCGATGCGGCGACCGTGCGTATGGGGCGGCATGGTGTTCCACGCAGCACCGGGGTTCAGCTGGGTCAGTCCAAGTTGAAGCTGGCAGGGACCTTCCTCCAGCACGTCGTTCACAATGAGCTTGTAAACGGTGCGGTTGTTACATTCCTCCAGCGAGCCCACGGGTCCCCATACGGCAGCCTTCAACGAACCTTTACGTCCGTCGAGGGTAATCCACTGCGTCTTGTAGTGCTGGTGGGCGGTGGCACTGTTGAGATAGAACTTTGCGGGCTTCTTCGCATCCTTCGAGCGGAAGAGCACCTCCTTGTTCACGTCCTTGTCCTTTCCCAAATGTCCGCGGCCTATATAGAGCGCCTCTTTCGGCGAAAGGGCATATTCCTTTCCGTCAACGATAACCCAGCCGTCGCCCTCGCCGCAGTTCACCACGCCGAGTTCGCGGTTGTAAAGGAAATATTTATCCTTGATGCCCGGGTCCACGTCGAGGCCCAGGTCGCGGAAATTCTCAAGTTTCAGGTCTTTCGTCACAGGCATGGCACCGCCGAAGATGAAGCGGTCGTAATGCGAATAGGTGAGGTTAATCTCGTCGGCCACCATCACCTTTTCCATAACGAAACGGTCGCGCAACGTCTGCGTGTCATAGTGTTTCACGTCTTCCGGATGGCATGCCGTCTGAAAGCTCACTTTCTGCTGGGCCTGCATCGCCAACGCTCCGGCCAGCAAAACTAAGGAAATAAATGTTCTTTTCATTTTATTCTTTGTTTTAATTAATATCTTTTTCTTTTTTACAAACGAATTATTCTAATTATATTTTAATTATTTCAACGAATTATTTCTAATCCTTAATAAAATCTTTATAATTATCGTGGTTGATCATTACAAATTCATCCAACTGAGGCAAATAGAGAAAACGTTCAGTGTAAAGACTGACATCTCCAAAATTAAACAAAATTCCTCTATGCAGCCCAGTAATGCGCATGTAGTTGAACAATTGAGCACGATGGGTTGGGGTTATCTCTTCTACAGATTTCAACTCAATAATGATGCCTTTATAATAAAAGTCTGCGAAATATGTATTTTTTAATGTGACATTCTTATATTGTAACCGCAGTTCTTTTTCACGCTCGGCAACCATACCCCGTTTCAGCATTTCTATGGCTAATGCCTCCTGATATATGACCTCGGCCATGCCTCTTACTAAAACGGCATGTACCTCCATGGCAGCTCCAACAACATTGTACATGTCCATGTATTCCTGCTTGGTCATATCAAAGAAAAATTAAGGACAAATTAAATAAAATTCGTTTCAATAACAATTTATTTCGATTGACGTTCTTCGCGGACGATGCGCATGCGGTTCCATACGACCATTGCGATGGTAATGAGTGTGAGCACACCGGCGCCCACCCATTTCAGGTAAGCCACGCACTTATAGATAACCCATCCGAAGAGGCTGGAAGCGAAGTCGAGCGCCCCGCCCAGGAAGCCCTGCGGAATGTCGGCGGCCTTGTCGCCGGTCTGCTCAAACACGGTCTTGGCGGCCTGCGTGAATGCCGGTGCCATGTCGGTGACGAAATAGAGTCCCACGGCCAGTGCCACCAGTCCGATGATGAACGTTTTCACCACGTTGCCCTTGGTGAAAGGCAACACGATGGGGAACAGATAGAACATTCCGGCCAGCGATGCCAGCGGCAGGAACTGGTTGCCGGGCAACACCACGGCCAGGCCCAGTGCCACGGGAATGAGCAACAGAGACACCACGAGCGTGGTGGGATGGCCGATGACCACGGCGGGCGACATGCCGATATAGACTTTCTTTCCGTTGAACTTGCGCTTCACCACCTCCTGCGTCTTCTCGGCAATGGGTTTCAGACCCTCGATGAACAACGAGGTGATGCGCGGAATGAGCTCCATGACGGCGCCCATGGTGACGCCGAGGAACAGCACTTTCTTCACGTCGAGCTGTGCCAGCAGGCCGATAAGGGCGCCCACGATGACGCCGAGCACCAGGGGCTCGCCCAGCACGCCGAACTTCTTCTTCAGCCCCTCGGCATCGATGTTCAACTTCTCAAAGCCGGGAATCTTGTCGAGCGCCTTGCCCACAACGAGGGCAAAGGGCACGAAGCTCTGGCAGAAGGGCTGCGGAATGCTGATGCCCTGCCATTCGGGATAATACTGCTGAAAACGGTCGGCGGTAAGGTCGGCCATCACCAGCGTGATGATATAGCACACGATGGCTGCGAAGTAGCCCCACAGCAGGCTCTGGTCCATCACGAAATAGGCCACGGCACCGATGAAGGCAAAGTGCCAGTAGTTCCAAAGGTCGATGTTCACCGTGCGCGTGCATTTGGTGATGAGCAGCAGGAAGTTCACACCCAGGCAAATGGGAATGATGAGCGCACCCACGGCAGTGTTGTAGGCCACGGCGGCGGCGGCGGGCCACCCCATGTCGAACACCTTGAGCTGAAGGTGGTAGAGGTCGGAAATCTGAGACAGCGGGCCGCCGAAATTGTTCGTAAGCAGGGCCGTCACAATGCCCAGGCCCACGAAACCCACGCCCACGTAGAGTCCCGACTTCAACGATTTTCCGAACTTCAGGCCTATAGACAGGCCGATAATGGTGAACAGGATGGGCATCATCACCGATGCCCCCAAGCTAATGATGTAGCTGAATACTTGCTCCATGTTGTTGTTTTAATTGTTAGATTCGATTAAGTAGTGCTGCTATTGCAATTTGCTTGCAAAAATAATAAAAAAAGTTGAAAACGGCGGCCCTTAGCGAAAGTTTTTCGTGAAAACGTTTACATTTTCACTTTGTGCCGCCCTGTTTCGCTTTGTGCGGGAAGGAAAAGGCTGGTCTGAGGAAAAACACAGGGACATTCTTTATGTATATGAGGAAGCGCCCAGACACGGGCGGAAATACATAAAGAATGTCCCTGCTTATGGTTTCAAGCCATCATACGCCGGCCCGTGGTCAGTCGCGGAAATAAACGCGCTTCACGCGGTTGGAAATGCCGGTAAGCACCTCGTAGGGAATGGTGTCGGTGATGTCGGAAAGCACGGTGACCGGCAGGTTTTCGCCAAAGATTTCCACCATGTCGCCCTCGTGGCAGTCGATGCCGGTGACGTCGATCATGGCCACGTCCATGCAGATGTTCCCCACGTAATCGGCCTTCTGCCCGTTCACCAGGCAATAGCCGCGGCGGTTGCCCATGTGGCGGTTCAGCCCGTCGGCATAGCCAATGGGGATGGCGGCAATCACGCTGTCGCGGTCGAGCACGGTGCGGCGGCTGTAGCCCACGCTGTCGCCGGCGGGCACATGGCGCATTTGGAGGATGGTGGTCTTCAGCGTTGACACCGTGGAGAGCATGGTGCCGGCCAGGGGGTTCACGCCGTAGAGGCCGATGCCCAGGCGGCACATGTCCATCTGCCGCTCGGGGAAATGCTCTATGCCCGCCGAGTTGTCGATATGCCGCAGGATGGGATGGCTAAAGGCGGCCTGAAGCTGGCGGCTGGCGGCATCGAACAAGGCGAACTGACGGGCGGAGAACTGGTCGAAGTCCGGGCTGTCGCTGCCCACGAAATGCGAGAATACGGAGCGCGGAATGACGGCCTGCTGGCTGGTCAGGCGCCGCACCAGCTCATCAATGTCGTCGGTGTTGAAGCCCAGGCGGTGCATGCCGGTGTCGAGCTTGATATGCACGGGCCACCCGGTGATGCCCTCCTTGCGGGCGGCGTGCACCAGGGCGTCGAGCATGCGGAACGAATAGACCTCGGGTTCCAGGTCGTAGTCGAACATGGCCTTGAAAGCGGTCATTTCCGGATTCATCACCATGATGTTTCCGGTGATGCCGGCCTTGCGAAGCGTAACGCCCTCGTCGGCCACGGCCACGGCCAGGTAGTCAACGCGCTGGTCCTGAAGGATTTTGGCTATTTCCACCGCTCCGGCCCCGTAGCCGTCGGCCTTGATCATGCACACCATCTTGGTGCCGGGCTTCATGAGCGAACGGTAGTGGTTGAGGTTGTCAACAAGGGCATTGAGGTTCACCTCGAGGATGGTTTCGTGCACCTTCTGCTCCAGCAGCTCGGTGATGTGGTCGAAGCCGAAGGAGCGGGCACCCTTCAGGAGGATGAGCTCGTCGCGGAACTGCTGCATCTCGGCCGAATGGAGGAACTGGTCGGTGGTGTCGAAGAACGATTTGCGGTCGAGGGTGAACAGTTGAGCGCAGGCCGAAATGTCGGGACCAATGCCTATGAGTCGGTCCACGCCGCGCTGCTCGACGAGTGCCGCCACCTTGCGGTAGAGGGTGTCGCGGTCCTCGCCGCTCTGACGTATGTCGCTGAGCAGCAAGGTGCGGCGGCGGCCACGTTGCTCAGGGCGCCGGTTCATGAAGTCGAGGGCAATGTCGAGCGAATTGATGTCGGAGTTATAGGAGTCGTTGATAAGGATGCAGCCCCTTTGCCCGGCCTTCACCTCCAGGCGCATGGCCACCGGCTCCAGCACGGCCATGCGGCGCGCCAGGGTGTCGGCGTCGATGCCCAGATGAAGGGCGGTGAGGGCACAGGTGACGGAGTTTTCCACCGAGGCGGCATCGATGAAGGGGATGGTGTAGGAATGGCGGCGGCCCTTATAGCAATAGGTCACCTCGGTGACTTCGCCGTCGCCAAGGGTCTTCACCGCCACCTGCTCCACGAAGAGCACGGCCGACGCGTTCTCCCTCGACCACGACAGGCGCTCGCCACGGTACTGGCTGCGGCGGATGCACCGCGACACCACGTCGTCGTCGCTGCAATAGACCAGGGCCTCGGTGTCGTGCATCAGCCGGAGTTTCTCCTCGCACTTCTCTTCCAAAGAGCGGAAATTCTCCTGATGGGCCGTGCCCAGGTGGGTGAACACGCCCACGGTGGGCTGGATGATGGCACGCAGGGCCGACATTTCGCCGGGCTGGCTGATGCCGGCCTCGAAGATGCCCACGCGCGATTGCTCGCCAAGGAGCCACACCGACAGGGGCACGCCAATCTGCGAGTTGTAGCTTCGCGGCGAGCGGGTTACCGACAAGGCACCGGCCTCCCCCTGTCCGCCGCCGTCGTTGGCCAGGGCCACGCCCGAGAGAATCTGGTAGAGCCACTCCTTCACCATGGTCTTGCCGTTGCTGCCGGTGATGCCGATGACGGGAATCTGGAACTCGTCGCGGTGGCGCTCGGCCAGCCGCTGAAGGGCCGCCAGGGTGTCGGTCACGCGCAGGAAGTTGGCCTGCGGGAACAAGGTGCGCCAACCGTCGTCGCCGCCCGGCAGGTCGTGAACCACGAAATTGCGCACGCCGCGGCGGTAAAGGTCGCCAATGTAGCGGTGGCCGTCGCCCAGACGCGTCTTCAAGGCAAAAAACAGGGTTTCCTCGGGAAAGCACAGCGAGCGGCTATCGGTAAGCAGCCACCTCACCCGCGACTCATGGTCGCCATAGCGGCGCGCGCCAATCAGCGTCGCCACCTTTTCAATCGTATAGGTCATTTCGTTTTTATCATTTCACTTTTCAACAATCACTGGCCACCGCTCTTTCTGATGTAGAAAAAGCGGCAACGCAGCCCATAGACGGTGCGAAATTACGAATTTTCCTCGAAACGGCAAAACATTGGGCTGAAAAAGCGAACCAAGGCGGGCACTTTTCCTTTTTCGGCAGAACAGGAGCCGATACTGTAGTCAAAAAAACATTCGCCTGCTTCCTATGTAAGGCCGCAAAGTCCGCCCGCCGCACATTCCTGTGATTTCGGACATACATGAAGTATGTCCCTACGAGCGGAAAACCGCGCATGGAAGAATCACCTGAACAGAAGGCCGGTGAAAAACTGCCGCCGACTTTATCATTTATCATTTAGCGAAGCGCCCCGGTTTTGTCAAGATTTTTCACAAAACTTTTCTTCCCCCTCAGAGTTTGACCGCAAATTTCAAGGAGAGAATTGGCAAATCTCTCCCCTCAAAATGGCAAATCTCTCCCCGAAATTTGCCGCCAAACTCCGCAGGTTTTGTAAACTGCTGAATTTCAGCAGTTTATGTTTTTCGTTGAAAATTCCCGCTTTTGTCAAGATTTTTCATAAAAAAGTCCCCAGGTTGTTATCCACTCTTTTGGGTGTTGAGAACAGCTTTTTTTTTACCATTATTTGTTGCTGAAATGCAAAAAAATGTTTAACTTTGCGGCATTGAAACAATTTACCATTAAAACCCTACAACAATGAAAACAAAACGAAACATTTATCACGTGGGAGGCGGAAGTTCCTTCCTATTGATGACCATCCTGCTTTGGATGGCGGGAACCATGAACGTGCAGGCCACCGACTACGAGCTTTGGGTAGGAGGCAAGCAAGTGAAAAGCAGTAACGAAAACGGCGTGACGGGAGGAGGCATCGTGGAAGGAACAGTGACGTACAACGCAACCAAAAAAGTCTTGACACTGAGAGATGTCACCATCAACTGCAACGGCAACAACAAGGACAAACAAGGCATTTATAACCAAGGCATAGTTGGTTTGGTGATAGAGTGTTATGGCAATTGCCGCATCAACTCTTTCAACAATGCTGGTCTGGAATGCGATAAAGAGACATACGTTAATATACAGTCCGGCACCACATGGATTGAAAGTGACAACTCAAACGCCGTCGCTATTAACGGCCCCTCCTGCAGATTTGCATCGTGGACAAGCAGCACCAGACTTTACATCACCAGCTATAGCGGCGTGGCAGTGCAAGGAACGGGCACACTCACCAAAGTGACTTTCGCGGGAAAAAACATTGAGATAGACGGACCAAAGGGTGACCTGGTCACATTTGACAAGGTGTATTTCGATGGTGAGTTTTATAGTAATGGCAGTGTAATAACTACCGGATGTGAGGTGAAGCTCTGTGGAGACGACAGCGACCCCGACTACAATTACCCCCGGGTGAAGAATGTGAACAACATGCCCTATATTGTCAAGGCAGACTATACGCCAAGCAACAAGACCGGCAGAACACCCATTGTCACAAGCCCCAAGAACGCCGACTTCAACTCATCGAAAAAGAGCATCTGCGACGGCAGCGGCAACATCATCTACAAAAGCGACATCGTCATCAACGAGGAGTTTGCCGTGGTGGTGAATGCCAGATATTTCCCCGATGCCAATTTCCGCAGTTTCATGAACAACAAATACGGCTCGTTTATCACGCAAAGCCAGATTGACAACTGCACCGAGATAGATGTTGGATACAAGAACATCGCCGACCTCGACGGCATTAAATACTTCACCAAGCTGAAAACACTGCGCTGCCCCTACAACCAGCTTACCGTGCTCAACCTGAGCTACAACACCTATCTCACCAAGGTGGAATGCGACTACAACCAGCTGACATCGCTCACGGTGCCCGCCTCTAACTTGCAATTGCTGGGGTGTTCCAACAACAAACTGACTTCTTGCCTTACAAACGACACGCACACCTACCTGAAGGAGCTATATTGCTCAAACAACTCCAGCATGACCTCGCTGGGAGTGGGATTCAATTATTTGCCGGCGCTGGAAAAATTTGAATGCTCCGGCACGAAGTTCAGCAACATGACCCTTAACTCATGCACCAAGCTGAAAGAGCTGACCTGCGAGAACATGACCGCGCTGACATCACTCACCTGCAACGGCACCGCGCTGACAACGCTTAGCCTGTCGGGATGCTCTGTGCTGAATACGCTCAACCTTTACAACAACAAGCTGACGTATCTCAACGTTTACGGGTGCAAAGCCCTGCAGACGCTGAATTGCCGAAACAACCAGCTGACCAGCATCGCCAATCTGTTTCACGAGGCGGGCTGCAAGTTAGCCTTGGATTACTTACAAATCTCGTCGAACAAGTTCACAAGCCTCGATTTGTCGGCGTTAAGCAAATTGAAAACACTGTACTGTGACAATGTCACCACACTGACATCGCTCACCTGCACCGGCACCGCGCTGACGACACTCACCGTGAATGGTTGCTCAAGCCTGAAGACGCTCAACTGTTACAACAACAACCTGACGACGCTCAACATGGACGCGTGTACGTCGCTACAGAAGCTGGATTGCAAAAACAACTATTCGTTGTCGAGCATCGGTAACATGCAGAGCATCAGGCCGACCTTGCAGGAACTCAACGTCAAGTCCTGCAATTTCACAAGCCTCGGTCTGACGGGGGCCACCAATTTGAAGTATCTCAATTGCTCCGACAACCAGCTGAACTTGCTCAACCTGTCCGGCCTATCCAGCCTCCAGAATCTGGAATGCTCGAATAACTCGTCGCTGACAAGTCTGGACTTGAGCGCAAGCGCCTTCCCCAATCTCTCAGAGGTGAACTGCTCGTATTGCGACATCAGGAACATTAACTGGTACGACTTGAAACTGTCAAAGCTCGACTGCAGCTACAACGCGAATCTGAAAACCCTTAATAACGCCCGTGATTATTTCAATCAAACGAAACCTCTGACAACGCTCAACGTGAACGGATGCTCAGCATTGACCGAGATAAATGTTTCTTGCAATGCGTTGAGTTCCATCAATTTGAACTCTTGCAGCAATCTTTCGAAATTACTCTGTGACCACAACTCCCTGTCGTCACTTAACTTGAGCGGAAAGACAAAATTGACGGTTGTGGATTGTAGTAGCAATAATATGGAATCGCTCAATTTGAACTCTTGCAGCAACATCCAGGAACTGTATTGTTCTTCCAACAACATTTCCTCGCTGAACGTGAAGAATTTATCCTATCTGACTTCCGTACAATGTATTAGTAACCGGCTGACATCACTGGACATGACGGGATGCAATGCCTTGACGGATTTGTATTGCAACGACAACCAGATTACCTCGCTCATCCTGCCATATAACTCAGACCTCAGCACAATAAGTTGCTTCAACAACAATCTGGCAGGAAATAATATGGACACCTTCGTGACCACCCTGCCCGACCGGACTAATAAGTCGACAGGATATTTAAGTGTTGTGGCCGAGTTGAATGAATACAACGTCTTCACATGGAAGAATGTGAGAGACGCACAGAGAAAGAACTGGGACGTTCTGATTCGCAACGCCGATGGCACTATTAGCTCGTACACGGGCGACGTTCCCACCGACATCCGCACGGCGGAAACCGACATTGACGGCAATGCGCCGCGATACAACCTTGGTGGACAGCGCGTGAGTCGCGACTACAAGGGCGTCGTAATCGTAAACGGGAAGAAAGTCTTTTCCAAGTGATTTATTAAGTGAAAAGTGAAAAGCCTTACTAAGTGAAGAACTTTCAAAGTGAAGAGTGAAAAGTGAAGAGTGAAGAATTTGCTGCCGCCATTATTGTAGGTCCGGTAGGAAATTCTTCACTCTTCACTTTTCACTCTTCACTTTTCACTCTTCACTTTTCACTCTTCACTTTGAAAGCTCTTCACTTTGAAAGCTCTTCACTTTGAAAGCTCTTCACTTATTGAAATTACATCTTGCTGATGATGCCTTTCTCGCTGTTTTCCATGAAGGTGGTGAGCAGGCGGATTTCGGGGCTGTCGGGCACCTGGTCGCGGATTTGGTGAATGGCATCAAAGACGCTGGTCTGGCCGTGGAACACAAGGCGATAGGCGTTGGCAATGTGTTTGAGCACCTTCTCGTTGATGCCGTAGGCGCGGCACATGGTGGTGTTCACGCCGCCGTAGGCCACGGGTGTGCCTCCGGCAATGATATAGGGGGGCACGTCTTTCGAGAAGGTGGTGCCGGCCTGTATCATGGCGCCTTCACCGACGCGCGTTCCGGCATTTTCGATAACGCTCGACGAGAAGATGACGCCATTGCCAATCTCGCAATCACCTGCAATCTTGGTGCCGTAGCCGAACACGCACTGGTCGCCCACCTTGGTGTCGTGGGAGATGTGGGCACCCTCCATGAGGAAGTTGTCGTTGCCGATAACGGTCTGGCCGCCAGTATGGGTGGCGCGGTTCACCACGACGTTCTCACGGATGATGTTGTTGTGGCCGATGATGCATTCCGACTTTTCTCCACGGAAGTCAAAGTCCTGCGGCAGGGCGCCGATGACCGAGCCCTGGTGAACCTTGTTGTGGCTGCCCATGCGCGTTCCATTGAGGATGCTGACAAAGGGGAAGATGATGCAGTTGTCGCCGATGACAACGTCGTCCTCAATATAGACGAACGGGAATATTTTGCAATTGTCGCCGATTTGTGCCTTGGGCGAAATCTCGGCGCGCGGGGAAATATCGTTCATAAAACTTCGTTTTTAAGTTATGAGTTTTAAGTTATGGGGTGATGACCTTCTTCGGTTAAATAATGATTTCTATGATATGAGTTGATCATTCATAACTAAAATCAAAGATTTATTCCCCTCCTCCGCCACCGAGGGCCTGATAGAGGTTGACCACGGCCTGCATCTTGTAGAAGTCGTCGGCCACCTTTGAGAGCTGGGTGCTGAGGAGCGAACTCTGTGCCTGGATGACCTCGAGATAGGTACTTCCGGAACTGGCCATGAGGGCCTTGGTGTCTTCCACGTTCTTCTTGAGCACCTCTATCTGCTGGGCCTCAATGTCGCTCTTCTCGGCGCTTGAGTTGTAGAGCACGAGGGCGTTGCTGACCTCGCTGCCGGCCTTGAGCACAGTGGCCTGCCACGAGTTGTAGGCTTGCTCATACTGCATTTCGGCCACGCGGAGACCGCCGGTGAGCTGGCCTTTCTGGAAGATGGGCTGCACAAGGCTTCCCACGGCACTCCAAAGCATTTTTCCGGGGTTGACCAGGCCGTTCTGGTTGGTGAAGGCTCCTGTGCCCGAAATGGTGATGCTGGGATAGAAGCGGCTGCGGGCGGTGTTGATGTCGTAGAAACACTGGGCCAGCTTCATTTCGGCGGCGTGAACGTCGGCACGGTTGTTGAGCAACTGAATACCCACGCCGGCCGAGAAGTTCTGCGGCAAAGATTGCGCCTCAAGTTTTCCGCGCTTGATGGTCTGTGCGGGCTGTCCGATGAGCACGCTCATGGAGTTTTCCATTTCGCGAATCTGGCGTTTCAGTTCGGCTTTCTGCGCCTGCACGCTCAGGTGGTTGGCCTCGGCACTCTGCACGGCGGTGGAGCGATAGCCGATGCGGTTGTCCTTCATGATTTTCATCTTGTCCCATGTGTCCTGCGTCAGCTGGCTCATGTCGTCGAGAATTTCCATCTGGCGGTCGAGCATGAGCAGGGTGTAGTAGAGATTGGCCACGCCGCACACAACGTTGGTCTGCACTGCCACCTGATAGTCCTTGGTGGCCAGCAGGGTGGCCTGCGCACTGCGCTTCTGGTTGAGCAGGGTGCCGAAGAGGTCGGCATTCCACGACGCGGTGATGGGCAGTTGGTAAGACTTGGTGGCCTTGCCATAGTCCCACGACGAAATGGTTCCCTGCGGAGTAAAGGAGATGCCGGGCAGGAAAGCCAGCCGGGCCATGCGCACCTGCTCTTCAACCATTTTCACGCTGAGGGCGGCGTTGAGCAGGTCGGCATTGTTGGCAAGGGCCTGCTGGATGAGGGCTTGCAACTGCGGGTCGGTGAACACGGAGCGCCAGGGCAACTGGCCGAACGTGGCCTGGTTGCTGGAAACCAGCGTGTCGGTAAGGCTGGACGGGTCGCGCACCAACCCCTTGGTGTTCACCTCGGGGCGCTCATATTCGGTGCGCAGCGTCTTGCAACTGCCCATGACGAGCAGTGCAAGCGCAGCTATGATGATGTTCTTTTTCATTGTCGTTGAATCTTTGATGTTACTGCCTGGCATTATTGTTCCACTTCATATTCCACGGGGCGGTGGGCATATTGTGCCAACTCAGCCTCGACGTCGGGATTCTCTTCGTCCTCAAACTTCATGGGGCTGATCTTCTCCTGCAGCGACTGGAAGATGACGAACAGCGTGGGCACCACGAACACCTGGAGCAGGGTGCCGATGAGCATACCGCCCACGGCAGCGGCGCCGAGTGTCTGGTTGCCGTTCTTGCCCACACCGCTTGCGAACATCATGGGCAAGAGGCCGATGACCATGGCCAACGATGTCATAAGGATAGGACGCAAACGTGCGGCGGCACCGAGCACTGCCGACCACGAGATGGCCATGCCCGTATGACGGCGCTCAAGGGCGAACTGCACAATAAGAATGGCATTCTTGGCCAGCAGACCAATGAGCATGATGAGCGAAATCTGCATGTAGATGTCGTTTGAATGGCCAAACAGACGTGTAAAGAGGAATGCTCCCGCCAAGCCGAAAGGCACACTGAGCACCACGGCCAAGGGAAGGATGTAACTCTCGTACTGTGCCGACAAAATAAGGTAGATGAAGATGAAACACAGTACGAAGATAAGGGCGGTGGAGTTGCTCGAAGCTGCCTCCGAGCGCGTCAGGCCGCTGTAGTCGTAAGTATAGCCTTGCGGCAGCACGTTGGCGGCCACTTCCTCACACGCCTTGATGGCTTCACCCGACGAGTAGCCGTCGCCTACGGTGGCGGTCACGTTGATCGAAGTGAAGAGGTTGAAGCGGTTGATGTTGGAAGGTCCATAGACGCGCTCCAACTTGCAGTACTCTTGAATGGGCGACATGCCCGACGGGGTGCGCACATAGACGCTGTTGAGCGACTCGGGTGTCATGCGCGTTTCGGGCGAGCCCTGCACCATCACACGGTAGAGTTTTCCGTAGGCGTTGAAGTTGGAGGCGTAGAGGCCGCCGTAATAGCCTTGAAGCGTGGTGAGAATGGTGGAAGGCGAAATGCCCGACTGCTTACATTTGGCCACGTCAACATGAATCATGTATTGCGGATAATTGGGGTTGTAGCTGGTTTGCGCCATCTGGATTTCCGGGCGTTTATTGAGTTCTGCCAGGTAATCCTGCACCACCTCAAAGAAGTGTGTGAGGCTGCCGCCCGTGCGGTCCTGCATCACCAGCGACACGCCGCTGTTGGCCGAGAAGCCGGGAATCATGGGCGGCGAGAATGCCAGCACCTGTGCGTCCTTGATGGAAGCGGTCTGCTTGTAAATAAGTCCCAGCACCGAGTTGGCGTCGAGCGGGTTGATGAGGAAACGGTAAATGCCGTCGCCCTGCCAGAGTCCCGACAATTTCCACCAGAAGCCTTTCTGACGCTCTGAGAACGGTTTGAGCTTGATGATGAAGGTGGCCTGGTCGCTGCCGGCGCCGGCAATGAAGTTGTAACCCTGAATTTGCTCACGGCTCTGGATGGCCGGATTGGTGGCCAGGATGGAGTCCACCTGGTTGATGACCTGCGTGGTGCGGGCCACCGAAGTGGCCGGCGGCATGGAAATGGTGCAGAACAAGGTTCCTGTGTCCTCGCTCGGCACAAGTCCGGTCTTGGTGGTTACCATCGTTCCGGCCAACACGGCAATGCCGATGATGACGGCAATGACGATGGCAACGGGCTTGCGCACCAGCTTTTCCACATGTTTCTTATATTTTCCGAGCACTTTCTCGTAGGAAGTGTTGAAGGCTGTGTGGAAACGGTCGATGCGCGACATCTTCACCTCCTTGCCCTCGGCATCGTGCGGCTTCAGGAAAATGGCGCACAAGGCGGGCGACAGGGTTAAGGCGTTGAGGGCTGAAATAAAGATACTTACCGCCATGGTGACACCAAATTCGCGGTAGAACGTTCCGCTGGTGCCGCCAATGAACGACACGGGAATGAACACCGATGCCATCACGAGGGTGATGGAGATGATGGCGCCCGAAATTTCGTTCATGGCATCGATAGACGCCGTCAGCGCGCTCTTGTAGCCCTGGTCGAGCTTGGCATGCACGGCCTCAACCACCACGATGGCATCGTCCACCACAATGGCAATGGCCAGCAGCAGGGCCGACAACACAAGCAGGTTGATGGAGAAGCCGAAAATCTTGAGGAAGAAGAACGTACCGATAAGCGACACCGGCACGGCAATCAGCGGGATGAGCGTGGAGCGGAAGTCCTGCAAGAACACATACACCACGAGGAACACCAGCACCAGCGTCATGAAGAGCGTGAATACCACTTCCTCGATACTGGCATAAAGGAACTCGGTGACGTCGTAGTTGATTTTATACGTCATGCCCGGGGGGAACAGCTTGGCCTGCTCCTCCAACTCCTTCTTCACCTGCACGGCAATGTCGTTGGCGTTGGAGCCGGCAATCTGCTGAACCATGCCCATGACCGACGGGATGTTGTTGTTCTTCATCGACACCGAATACTGAAGTCCGCCAAGTTCAATCTTTGCCACATCCTTCAGTTTCAGCGTGTTGCCGTTGGCATCGCTCGAAATGACGATGTTTCCAAATTCCTCTTCCGACTTCAGTCGTCCGGTGTAGCGCATGGCGTATTCGTAGGCCACGTCCGACTGTTCACCGAATGTTCCCGGTGCAGCCTCAATGTTCTGCTCTGCCAGCACGCCGCTGATGTCAGAGGGCATCAGGTTGTATTGCTTCATCACTTCGGGCTTCAGCCATATTCTCATTGAATAGGTTTTCACGCCGGGGCTCTGCACGTCGCCCACGCCCTGAATACGCTTAATGGCCGGAATGATGTTGATGTTTGAATAGTTGGTGAGGAATTTGTCGTCGTAGCGTCCGTCGCTGGTCAGTGTGAACATCATCACCTGTGATGTCTGACGCTTCATGACGGTGACGCCGATGCGGGTTACTTCTGCCGGCAACAAAGCCTGAGCCTGCTGCACGCGGTTTTGCACGTTCACGGCGCACATGTCGGCGTTCATGCCCTGCCTGAAGAGCACCTGTATGCTGGCCGAGCCTGACGATGCCGACGAGGAGAGGTAGTCCATGCCTTCCACGCCGTTGATGCTTTCTTCCAGTGGCACGAGCACCGAGTTCTTCACCGTTTCGGCATCGGCACCGGGATAGCTGGTGAACACCACAACCGTGGGAGGCGCAATGTCGGGATATTGCTCAATGGGCAGCGTGGCCAGCCCAATGAAGCCCAGCAGCACAATCACGATTGAAATCACCGTGGAGAGCACCGGGCGCTTGATAAAGTTTGTAAATGTCATATCTGTTCGTGTTTTTAACGGCCTGGCCCGTTGTAGTTTACAATTCCTGCCTTTCGGGGCCAACGCTGATGCCGCTCCCTACAAGACGGGGGCATGGCGCAGGTTGAGAGAAGAAAAGAAACCGACCGTAACGGCAAACCGTGAAACAGTAATAATCCTTATTTCTTTCCCTGCATGGCGTCAACGAAGCCCTTGGCCGAGCCGTCGGCACCGATCTGTGCGGCTTCGTTAATCTTCTGCTGATAGCGCTCGGGAGTGATGGGCACAATCTCCATGCCGTCGGTGAGCTTGGTGATGCCGTTGGTGACATATTTGTCGCCAACGTTGAGGCCGCTGCGCACCACATAGTTCTTTCCGTCGTTCTGCGGGTCAACGGTGATTTCGGTGTATTTCACCTTGTTGTCCTTGCCCACCACATATACGAACTTCTTGTCTTGCACCTCCGACACGCAGTTCTGCGAAATGATGATGGCCGAGCTGTTGCTGCGGGGCACCACGATAGAGCCCGACCCGCCGCTCTTGAGCAGGCGCTCGGGGTTGGAGAAGTGGGCTATGAGCTGCACCGAACCGGTGGCGGCGTCAATCAGTCCGCTGGCCTTCACCACCTTTCCCTCGTGTCCGTACATGGTGCCGTCGGCCAGCATCAGCTTCACCGGCGGATAATTGTTGATGGCGGCCTGCGAACTGCCTGCCGTCTTGGTGAGGTCGAGCATGTCTTTTTCCGACACGCTGAAATAGACCTCCATGGCACTGTTGTTCGACACGGTGGTCAGCGCGGGCATGCTCGACGCGCTCACCATGGCACCCACCTTGTAAGGCAGATTGCCGATGACACCGGCCGACGGGCTCTTCACATAGCAGAAGCTGAGCGTTTCCTTGGCCGAGGCCAGGGCGGCACGGGCCTGTGAGAGCTGTGCCTGCGCACTTTCGTAGGTGTTCTTGGCCGACTCCAGCTCGTATTGTCCTATGACGTTCTGCTCAAACAACTTTTTGTTGTTCTCATACGTCAGCTTGGCGGTGTTCATCTGGGCCGTGGCGGTGTTCACGGCAGCCTGCGACTGGCGAACGGCGGCCTGGTAGGTCTCGTTGTCAATGACAAAGAGCAGCTGTCCGGCACCTACCGACTGGCCCTCTTTCACGCACACCCTGGTGATGAATCCGGCCACCTTGGGGCGGATTTCCACGTCCTGCACACCCTTGATGGTGGCGGGATAGGTGGTCTGCATGGATGTACTCTGGCTCGAAATGGCCTGCACGGGGAACTCGTTGTCGCCGAAATTGGGCATGCCGCCGCCACCGCCGCCACATGAAACGAGAACGGCCGACAGGCCGGCAATCAGTAAAATCTTGTAGTTCTTCATACCTATTTTTATTATTATAACGTTTGTTCAACACATGAAAACAACCCCATCAACCCGCCCATGACAAAACTCTGCGGGCTGATAAAGTTTTCAGACTGCAAAGTTACATAAAAGTTGGCTTTTTTACAATTATTCCCCCATTATTTTAACAATATATAAGTTTGTGAAACCACCTATGCAACAGCTCAGCCTTGGAGTCCGGCTCAGTCCAAACCGCAAACGACTCCAGTCCAAACTGCAAATGGACTGGAGTCGTTTGCGGTTTGGACTGAAGTCGTTTGCGGATAAGACTGGACCCGATTTTCAACATCCAGTTTCAAAGACACTGAAGTTCAGGCGTTTATTCTGAGCGAGCGGTCTTTCCCGAAAAAAAATCAAGTTTGAGGGTTGTTTTCCGTGCCACCACACCGCTGAAGCCCCATTTCCCCGGCCGTCTTCATGAGCAGTTGCATGAGCGGTTCGCGCTCGTTGGGCACGCGGTTGTCGAGGACGGCATCCTTGAGCACTTTTTTCAGGTCGCCCACCTCGCGCGAGGGCTTCAGGTTGAACAGCTCCATGATTTCATTACCGTCGATGACGGGCTGGAGCAGCCGTTTGTAGTCTTTTTCCTTCAGGTCGGTGAGTTTCTCGCGCACCATGCGGAAATTCTCCCTGAACTGCTTTTTGCGCACCTCGTTCTTGCTGGTGATGTCGGCCTCGCAAAGGGTCATCAGGTCGTCGATGTCGTCGCCGGCATCGTTCAAAAGCCTGCGTATGGCACTGTCGGTCACCTCCTCGTCGGCAATGACGATGGGGCGCATGTGCAGTTCCACGAGTTTCTGCACATATTTCATCTTCATGTCGAGGGGCAGCTTCAACCGGCGGAACATGTCGGCCACCATTCTGGCGCCCACGGAGTTATGGTTATGGAATGTCCATCCCAGGGCATTGTCCCACCGCTTGGTGCGCGTCTTGCCGATGTCGTGGAGCAGGGCCGCCCACCGAAGCCAGAGGTTGGGCGAAGTCTTGCACACGTTTTCGAGCACTTCCAGAGTGTGGTAGAAGTTGTTTTTATGCGCCCTTCCACAACGCGTTTCCACGATGTCGAGGTCCGAAAGTTCGGGCATGATGATGTGCAGGAGCCCGCTCTCCTGTAGTTCCACGAAGCCTATGCTGGGGTGCGGCGAAAGCAGAATCTTGTTGAGTTCCTCGGCAATGCGCTCGCCGCTGATGATTTTTATGCGGTAGGCGTTACGGCTCAGCGCCTCTTTCGTCTCCGCTTCAATGTCGAAGCGCAATTGTGAGGCGAAACGCACGCAACGCAACATGCGCAAGGGGTCGTCGCTGAAAGTGATGTCGGGGTCGAGGGGCGTGCGGATGATGCCGTCCTCCATGTCGTAGATGCCGTCGAAGGGATCTACAAGTTGCCCGAAGCGATTGGCGTTCAGGCAGATGGCACAGGCATTGATGGTGAAGTCGCGGCGGTTCTGGTCGTCTTCAAGCGTGCCGTCTTCCACGATGGGTTTTCGCGACTCGCGGCGATAGCTTTCGCGCCGTGCGCCCACGAATTCCAGTTCTATAGGCTCGTGGCCGGGTTTCTGGCTTGACAGCTTCACCTGGGCGGTGCCATAATTCTTGAAGACGCTCAGATGGGCGCGCCGTCCCAGAGTGGCGGCCACCTCGCGGGCCACCTCAATGCCGCTGCCCACCACCACCACATCGATGTCGTTGGACGGCCGCTGAAGGAATATGTCGCGTACGAACCCGCCCACCACATAGCATTCCACGCCCATTTGGTCGGCCACCTGGCCCACCAGACGAAATAGCGGGCGGTCGAGCAGGGCCGCAAGTTCCTCGTCGGTATATAATTTCATTGTTTTCTGGCTTGTGACGGCACGGCAATTCATCCCTGCCCGCCATCACTTTTTATAAATATTCAACTAAGCTGAAGCGCCCGCCAAGATGCACATGGTGGGCTTTTCGGGTGCAAAATTACGGAAAAAGCTTGTAAAAGGAGAGCAATTTCAGAAGATTAACGCTATTCAGCCCAAAATATGGGCCAAGTGGCGACGGTACCGCGCACCTTTTTGTGCCGGCCGTGCAACAAAACTCCAATATGTTTGTTGCTTCGCGAATAATTTGCTATATTTGCACACGAAACGTAAAACAATGTACGAGGAAAAACAAAGATTGAAATATGGCAAAGAAATCGGAAATCATAGTAAAGGATACAACCATCAAGACAACAACCCTCAACGGAATTGACTATATCTGCATCACCGACATAGCGAGGCAAAAGAACACGGTTGACCCTAACGGCGTGATTGGCAACTGGATGCGCAACCGCAACACCGTGGAGTTTCTCGGTATATGGGAAACACTCCACAATCCCAATTTTAACCCCCTCGAATTCGAGGGGTTTAGGAAAGAAGCAGGTCTGAACGCTTTCACACTATCTCCCACACGTTGGATTGAGGCGACCAACGCCATTGGCATCTTTTCTCAAGCCGGACGATATGGTGGAACATTTGCCCAAACAGACATTGCCTTTGAGTTTGCATCTTGGATTTCCGTGGAGTTCCGCCTTTATCTGGTTATGGAGTTCCAGCGGTTAAAGTCAGAAGAGCAGAAGATGCTGGGCTGGAGCGCCAAACGCGAACTTTCGAAAATCAACTACCGCATACACACCGATGCCATCAAGAACAACCTGGTACCAAATGAGGTGACACCTGCCCAGGCCAGCGTCATCTATGCGGAAGAGGCCGATGTGCTCAACGTAGCCTTGTTCGGCATGACGGCCAAGCAATGGCGCGACGAACATCCGGAGATGAAGGGAAACATCCGCGACTATGCAAACATCAACGAGCTCATCTGCCTCTCGAACATGGAGAACATCAACGCCGTGCTAATTAACGAAGGCATTCCCCAGGGCGAACGGCTCGTAAAGCTCAACCAAATTGCCATCCAACAAATGCGCGTGCTGGAGGAAAACAAGGGCAGGAAACTCCTGAAATAAAGTGCCGCTCAGGAGAAACAAAGTCGTTCCGACACATAAAAAGCCCCTTTTTAGGCGAATTACCCACCGATTGTTCGGCGTTTTCAATTATTATCTTTATCTTTGCACCAAGATTTCAAGACAAACGACAACAATAAGATTCTCTGGACCAGAAAGCTGACATTTCAAGATGAAAACATTTACAAAAGTCATGGCATGCCTGTTGGCCGCACTGCTGACGGCCTGCGAAAGCCGACACGAACAGCTTCAGAAACAGATTGAAGAGCGCCACGCCGCACTGAAGCACCATCAGGACTCGTCATTGCTGGCTGCTCAGCTGAACGTGGAGAAACTCGACACACAGCTGCAGCAGGCCCGTTGGGAATATGCCCGGCTGAAGCGCAACACCGATGCCGCCTACGCCCAGGGCACGGCCACCGCCTCGCAACTCAGGCAGGCCACACTGGCACGGCTCAGACGCGACTCGCTGCAGGCGGCCTTCGACGCGGAATGTGCCAAAATCAGATACATCAAGAAAAGGCAGGAGGAGGAAAACAAACAGTGACCACACGGCCGGAAACCTTGTCTGCCGTACACTTTCAAGCCATTCATCAGCACTTCTTTCAGACAAAATCACATCTGCCAAGGCCCTTTTTGGCACTATTTGCGTTAATCTTCCAAAAAGTTGGCCGTATTTCAGCATTATTTATTAACTTTGCACCGATTTATGCACACACGCATGAACGGAGCATATACATAATATGTGTAAGAAAACCGAAAATACCGAGCAGCAATTTCGCAATGCCATGGCGGAGTGCCGCGAGCTGTTCGTGAAAAAGCTTCACGACTACGGGGCGTCGTGGCGAATTCTCAGGCCGTCGTCGCTCACCGACCAGCTGTATATAAAGGCCAAACGCATTCGGTCGCTCGAAATCAAGCGAGAAGCCATGGTTGACGAGGGCATAAGGCCCGAATTCATGGCCATTATCAACTACGGCATCGTGGGGCTTATACAAATTGAAAAAGGCTTTGCCGACGAAGTGGACATGACGCCCGAAGAGGCCATGACGCACTACGACCGGCATGCGCAGGAGGCCCTGGCGCTCATGTTGCGCAAGAACCACGACTACGACGAGGCGTGGCGAAGCATGCGCGTGAGCAGCTATACCGACTTCATTCTGACCAAACTGCAGCGGGTGAAGGAAATGGAAGACCTGCAGGGCCGGACGCTCGTGAGCGAGGGCATCGACTCCAACTACATGGACATCATCAACTACGCCGTGTTTGGCGTCATCAAACTGAGCTGACAGGCTTTGTCTCACCCAAGGGAAAGAAATCATGGCACAGACGGAGGGAAAGGAAAACGACAGGACCGCCAAAGAAAAAACGGGCGGCAGGGTGACTGGGATACTGGTCAACCTGTGCCGCATCGTAGTGGCCGTGGCGTTCATCTTCTCGGGATTCGTGAAGGCCGTGGACCCGCTGGGCACACAATACAAGATTGCCGACTACCTGACTGCTGCCGGACTGGGCGACATCGTCCCCGACTGGGGCACACTGCTCGCTTCGATGGTCTTGAGCGCCACGGAGTTCAATCTCGGATTGTTCCTGCTCTTCGCCATTCACCGGCGCACCGTGTCGAAACTCATCGTGGCCTTCATGGCTGTCATGACGGTGGTGACATTGTGGCTGTGGGTGGCCAATCCCATTTCCGACTGTGGGTGCTTTGGCGATGCCATTCACCTGAGCAATGGGCAGACACTTGCCAAGAACCTGGTGCTCACGGCTTGCGCTCTCGTAGTGGCATGGAGGCCGCTCTGCATGGTGAGGTTCATTTCGGAAAGCAACCAGTGGATTGTCATCAACTACTCGGCGCTCTTCATCCTTGCCGTCAGCGTATGGAGCCTTTATACGCTGCCGCTGTTCGACTTCAGGCCCTATCATATCGGGGCCAACATACGGCAGGGAATGGAAATCCCAGAAGGAGAGACGGGGCCGCAGTTTGAAACGACGTTCATCATGGAGAAAAACGGCGAGCAGAGAGAATTTACGCTCGACGACTATCCCGATTCCACATGGACGTTTGTTGACAGCAAGACCGTTCAAACCGCAGAGGGCTTTGTGCCGCCCATCCACGACTTCAGCATAGAGCGCATGGACACGGGCGACGACATCACCGACGAGGTTATCGACAACGAAGACTATACCTTCCTGCTCGTTGCACCAAGGCTCGACAAGGCAAGCGACAGCAATTTCGGCATCATCGACGAGCTCTGCGAATATGCCCACGAGCACGGCTACACATTCCTGGCACTCACCGCCAGCGGCGAAGAGGCCATAGAGCGGTGGAGGGAACTGACAGGGGCGGAATACGATTTCTGCTTCACCGACCAGACAACGCTGAAGACCATCATCAGAAGCAACCCCGGACTGCTGCTCATCAAGAAAGGCACAGTCATCAGGAAATGGAGCCACAACCAATTGCCACACCTGTCGCCGGAAGAAGCCGCGAAACCACTGGAGCAGCTGGAAATAGGCCACATGCCGAAAGACGGAGTGGCGCAGAAACTGGCCTTCGTCACATTGTGGTTCGCCTTGCCGCTGTTCCTGCTCACTCTGGCCGACAGGCTTTGGGCATGGTCCAAATGGCTCAGGAAGAAATCGCGGAAAAAGAAGAAAGAAACATCCGCAAAACAACAACCCGACAATAACAACCCTAATTAATAAGTTATCAGAACAATGAGAAAAAAAATTGTAGCAGGCAACTGGAAAATGAACATGAACCTGCAAGACGGTATCGCTCTGGCAAAAGAGCTCAACGAAACACTGGCAGCCGACAAACCCAACTGCGGGGTGGTCATCTGCACGCCTTTCATCCACTTGGCTTCCATCGCACAGTTCCTTAATCAGGACATTGTGGCACTGGGCGCCGAGAACTGCGCCGACAAGGAAAAAGGCGCATTCACCGGCGAGGTGAGCGCAGAAATGGTGAAAAGCACTGGCGCACAATACGTCATACTGGGGCACTCCGAGCGCCGCGAATACTACAAGGAAACTCCCGAAATACTGAAAGAAAAGGTGCTTCTGGCACAGAAAAACGACCTTAAAGTCATCTTCTGCATCGGTGAGAGCCTGGAAGAAAGGGAAGCCGGAAAGCAGAACGAAGTGGTGAAGGCCGAACTGGAAGGCTCCGTGTTCAACCTCGCTGAGGAAGACTTCCGCAAAATCGTCATCGCCTACGAACCCATCTGGGCCATCGGAACAGGAAAGACGGCAACCGCTGAGCAGGCTGAGGAAATCCACGCCTACATCCGCTCCATCATTGCCGAGAGATATGGCAAGGAAGTGGCCGACGACACCACCATCCTCTACGGAGGCTCGTGCAAGGCCAGCAATGCTCCCGAACTCTTCGCCAAGCCCGACATCGACGGCGGACTCATCGGAGGAGCAAGCCTGAAGGCTGCCGACTTCAAAGGCATCATCGACGCCTGGAAATAAGAAGCCATACAAGGGTTGCGCCGGCAACAACGGCAACAGGCCGCCCGGCGCAACCTTCCTTTACATCTTTTTTTAACTAAAACAATTCATGTCATGAAGCATTTTGCCGTAACACTATTTCTGGCCCTCGCCTTCGCTGCCAACGCCAGCGCACAATACACGCAAAAATTGCAGGAAAACAAGCAAGGGGAAGGAACCGTCACCATTTCGCAAAGCAAGGAAATCGACGACTTGGTGAACGGTAAGACCAAGACACCGGCACCCGCTCCCACCACTGCCGCCAAGCCGCCACAGGACAACAAACCCCGGCAGGACAAGAAAACCGAGGAAAAGCCCAAACAACAGGCCGACGACCTGCGCGACCAACAGGCACAGGCCGAGAAAGAAAAAGAAGACTCGGCAAAGGCGGCTCAGGCAAGAGCCGAAAAGCTGCGCAGGGAAGCCGCGGAACGCGAAAAAGAGGCCGCTGCCAACGAGCCCCAGGGAAAGAAAGTGATGAAAGGGGCGAAAACCGTGACAGGATACAGGGTGCAGGTGTATTCGGGAGGAAACACCCGCGAGGACCGCATCAAGGCCGAACAGATAGGAAACAAAATGAAAGCCGCATTCCCCGACCAGCCCATTTACACTCATTTCTATTCTCCAAGATGGATTTGCCGCATGGGGAACTTCAAAACCTACGACGAGGCCATGAAAATTTGCAAGAAAGTCAGGGCCATGGGATATAAGTCGGCAAGCGTGGTGAAGGGAAAAATCAACGTCAGATAATCAACATGAACCCGGAAACAGAATATCGTGAGGGACTGGACCAGCTCATGGTCCACTATAAGGAAATATTGCGCCTGTTGGGAGAAGACACCGGGCGCGAGGGACTGCAGAAGACGCCGGAGCGCGTAGCCAAGGCCATGCAAATCCTCACCCGCGGTTACGCTCAGGATGCCCACGCCGTGCTCACCGCAGCCCTTTTCAAGGAGGACTACAACCAGATGGTCATCGTGAAAGACATCGACTTCTTCTCCCTCTGCGAGCACCATCTGCTGCCCTTCTACGGAAAGGTGCATGTGGCATACATCCCCAACGGTTACATCACGGGGCTGTCGAAAATTGCCCGCGTGGTGGACATCTTCAGCCACCGGCTACAAGTGCAGGAAAGGCTCACACAACAAATCATGGAGTGCATTCAAGACACCCTACACCCCATGGGAACAATGGTCGTGGTGGAGGCCAAGCACATGTGCATGCAGATGAGGGGCGTGGAAAAACAAAACGCCATCACCACCACCAGCGCCTTCAGCAAGGCCTTCAACCAGGCCAAGACAAGGGAGGAATTTATGAACCTGCTGAGAGGCGAGAGCAAGAGAATATGAACCAAAAAGAAAAATAATAACCAAGAAGATGCAAGGTTCTGCCGAATCTTGCATTTACTTTATAAAGTTTTAATCAAAGAAACCTGGAATATCTAGAGCTTCTAGAAAATCTAGAAAAAAAAAGAAAGAAAAGAAAAAATGAAAAACATCATCAAAACCATTGCCCTTCTGCTGGCCTGTGTGCCGGCCCTGACCTTCACGTCGTGCCTGAACGACGACGAAACCGATTATGAAGACTACACCCCCGAACAGAAAGCCGCCTACATGAAACAGATGGACGGCTCCTATTCAGGCATCCTGCGCTTCTACAACGACACGCTGAAGACAACGACGAAAGTCGATTCCATCAACGCCACGGCTTTCTTCCGATCGGCCGACTCCACCGTCGTCATTTCGGGCATTTCACCAAGGGTGTTCTCAAAGTTAATTAAAGGCGACCGCTATGAAACACTGCGCCAAGCCCTTGACCAGCAGCCCATGCAATCGCTCACGATGAAGGCCATCTTCTACGACGTCGCAAAAAGCGGAGCCGTCTTCTACGGGGCATACCCCATGGAGAAAACCTTCGACCTCTACTACGACGACGCAACCCACAAGGTGTCGTTCTATTTCTATAACTACCTGAACAACAACGGTCTTTGGTATAACAAGGAAACAGAACTGGCCGCCTACATCACCGAAATATGGATTGACAACTCACGCACGAAGACTTTCAGCATCTCTCCCACCTACGTGGACAGCGACTGCGTGCTGAGTTTCTACGGCAAGTACGTCGGGGCCTTCTGATTTCAACGCCCCCGCCATCAATACGGCCCTCTTGGCATTCTTCAAACGCCAAGAGGGCCTTTTTTTGTTCGTCACCACCGGCGAAACGGGCAGAAAAAGAGCCATTTGCGAAAAAAAATGTCGAAACATGGCCTACATTCAGATTTTTATCGCTAATTTTGCAAGAAAATAGAAATTTTCTTTTATTATCACATTTTTTCATTAACCCTTTCAACATCAAGATTATGTTATTAGCACTCGTTATCTTTGTGGTTGGTGTCCTGCTCATCGGCTTCTGGGTTGCCGGTATTTACAACAACCTTGTTAGGTTGCGCAACAACCGCGAAAATGCTTTCGCCAACATCGACGTCCAGCTGAAACAACGCCACGACCTCATTCCGCAACTGGTGGCCACCGTGAAAGGCTATGCCGAGCACGAGAGGGAACTGCTCATCCGCGTCACCGAGGCCCGGTCGGCAGCCATGAACGCCACCGGCATCAACGACCGCATAGCCGCCGAGAACCAGCTCTCCAGTGCCCTGGCCGGCCTGAAGGTGTCGCTCGAAGCTTATCCCGAGCTGAAGGCCAACCAGAATTTCCTCCAACTACAGCAGGAAATAAGCGATATCGAGAACAAGCTGGCCGCCACGCGCCGATACTTCAACACCGCCACGCGCGAGCTGAACAACTCCGTTCAGACGTTCCCGTCGAACATCCTGGCCGGAATGTTCGGATTCCAGCGCGAACCCATGTTCGAGGTGCCGAAGGCCGACCGCGCCGAATACGACAAAGCTCCCGAAATAAAATTCTGACCGCTAAGGGATGAAATACGTCGGGATGCACTCCCTCATACGCCGCAACAACCGCCTCAGCGTGTTGTTGCTGCTTGGTTTCCCCACCATCTTGCTGGCCGCCACATGGCTGTTCGTGGCATTGCTCAACCTGTTGGGAGGCGGCCCCGGCCTCAACGACGGCGGTGCCCACGGATTGGTGAGCAACGTCAACGACGGCTTTCTCTCCTTCATGCCGTGGGTGGTGGGAGTGGTGGCGCTGTGGTTCATCATCGCCTATTTCACCAACACGTCGATGATACGCCATGCCGTGCGCGCCACACCCCTGGCACGCATGGACAACCCGCGCCTCTACAACATTGTGGAAAACCTCACGATGGCCTGCGGAATGAACATGCCGCAAGTGAACATCGTGAACGACCCGCAGCTCAACGCCTTTGCCTCGGGCATCGACGACAAGACCTACACCGTGACCGTGACCACCGGCCTGATGGAAAAACTCAACGACGAGGAACTGGCCGGCGTCATAGGCCATGAACTGACGCACATACGCAACCGCGACACGCGCCTGCTCATCATCTCAACCGTCTTCGTGGGCATCATCTCAACGGTCGTCACCGTAGTGGCGCGCATCCTCTGGCACAACGGCGGATCATTCTCAAGGCGAGTTGGAAACAAGAACAACGGCGCCAGTGCGGTGGCCATGCTCTTCATCGGCCTCGTATGTGCCGCCATCGCCTATTTCTTCACACTACTCACAAGGTTTGCCATCTCGCGCAAACGCGAGTTCATGGCCGACGCCGGAGGGGCCGAACTCTGCGGAAACCCCTTGGCGCTGGCCTCGGCACTGCGCAAGATATCGAGCAATCCCGGACTTCGCGACGTCAACCGCGAAGACATAGCGCAAATGTTCATCATTCATCCAAAGAAAATCACCAGCGGTCTGATGAAAAGCATCAACAATCTGTTCAGCACCCACCCCGACACCATGGAGCGCATCAGGTTGCTGGAGCAATATTGACTTACAATCAGCAACATTCATCTTTAAAACGAACGCAATGAAAACAAAATCCATCATCACAGCGCTGCTCGGCGCAGCCATCATCACCGTCGGCCTGACTTCATGCGGCAACACCCCCCAGCAACGGCAAGCCGACGAACAAGCCTTGCGCGACTCGTTGGAGAAAGTCATCAAGGACTCACTCGAACTGGTGCAGAAGGAAAATGCCGAGAAACAAATGCAGGCCGAGAATGCCTTGCGAATAAGGATGGGCGACTTCCTCCAGACATACATCGACACCCACGACTTTGAGCAATACCTCTCGGCAGAAATGAGAAAGCTGGTGAAAATCAACGACAACCGGCACGACCGCGAAATGTGGACTCCCATGTGGAACACGGGCTCATCGGTGAGGATGACCAAATACGACATCATGCAAATCAGCATCTCCGACGAGCAGTCGGCATCTGTGGAATGCAAGGCCACACTCACCGAAGACGAGGAGGAGTTCTTCACCGAAACCTACACCTTCAAGCTCATTCAGGAAAAGGGAAAATGGATGATCGACGACATCATCCACCGCGAAGACTCGGCAAAAGCCGACCTGAAATCGTAAACTCAAAACACCTCAAAAAACAACATGGCTCTGATAAAAGAAGTGAACGGACTGGCCCCCAAATGGGGCAAGAATTGCTATTTCAGCGAAAACGCCACCATCGTGGGCGAAGTGGTAATGGGCGACGAATGCTCGGTATGGTTTAACGCCGTGGTGCGCGGTGACGTGGCATACATACACATCGGCAACCGCACAAACGTGCAGGACGGCGCATGCCTGCACACCACCTACAAGGTGGGACCGCTCAACATCGGCAACGATGTCACCATCGGCCACAACGCCACCGTGCACGCCTGCACCATCCACGACCATGTGCTCATCGGCATGGGGGCCACACTGCTCGACAACTGCGAGATAGGCGAAGGCGCCATCGTGGCCGCCGGAGCACTCGTCGTGGGAGGCACCAAAGTGGGGCCGGGAGAAATCTGGGGAGGCGTGCCCGCAAAATTCATCAAAATGGCCCGCCCCGGACAAACCGACAACGCCGCCCACTACGTGGCCTACTGCGACTGGTACAGGGAACGCGAAGAATAAAGGCGAAAAAGAACCGCCAACGACCTTGGAACCCGCGTTTTGAGGTGGGTATCAACCATGGGAAATTTTATGAAAAATCTTTACAAAATCGGCGAAAATTTGCCGATTTTGTAAAGTGTTGAATATCAGCAGCTTGCAAACCACCCTTGGTTTGACCGCAAATTTCAAGGAGAGATCTTGAAGATTGAGAGGAGAAATCTTGAAGATTTCTACCCGAAATTTGCGGTCAAACCCATTGTGGAACAAAAAAACCATTGAAAAATCTTGACAATCCCCTCCCCCATTTTGTTTCATTGCGCCCCGCCACCGTTCAATGAGTATCAGCATTTCCAATGCGGTAAAAAATGAAATGAAAGAGCCGGCGCGGATAGAAGCCAACGCAAGTAAGAACCGATACAAGTAGAAGCCGACGCAAGTAGAAGCCGACGCAAGTAGGAGCCGACGCAAGTAGGAGCCGACGCAAGTAGGAGCCGACGCTTCCAAGCGTCGGACTATATAAATTACTCCGACGCTCGGAGGCGTCGGCTCCTATGATGCCGAACTATATCGTGTTTAAATAGTTACTCCGACGCTCGGAGGCGTCGGCTCCTATCAACGGCTCCTATGGCGTCGAGCCCGTAGGGACATACTTTATGTATGTCCGAAAACACCCGGATGTGATGAGGCAGGCGGGCATACATAAAGTATGTCCCTACGCAAATAACATTGCCTATGGATTACATACACGCGAATAATATTGCCAATGGAATAATATGGCTACTTGGTGTTTTCCAACCGCCTGAGATGGCAAAACAAGAGGTTGCCATGCTCATCGCGGAGGTGCATGCCGTTGCCGCGGCAATATTTAAAGTACTTACAATCAGCACATTCACCCTTTCGCATCCATTCGCGGTCGCGGTAGGGGTGATATTTGTTTTCCCACACCTCCATGAAGTCGTCGCCGTTGTAGATGTTTCCCTGGCTATAGTCGGCGCGGATGCTGGCACAGGCGGCAATGGTGCCGTCGGCCATGACGGAGCCCACGGTGATGCCGGCCTGACAAGAGAAGAAACGGTTGCGCACGTCGCCCTCGTAGTTGCCGAGGAAGCCTTCGCAACCGTAGTCGGCACGTATGCGCCCCTCCAGCCGCGTGGCCTTGATGAACTCGAACATGCCGCGGAACTCGTCGTCGGTGAGCCGCATCATCGGGTCCTGGGCCGCACGTCCCATCGGGAAGATGCTGAACAACCGCCACCGGCGCACGCCCTTGCTGATGAGAAACTCCTTGATGTCGGACAGGTGACTGTAGTTGCGGCGGTTGACGCAGGTGACAATGTCGAACACCAGCCCCGGCGTTGCCACGAGCATGTCGATGGCCTCCGACACCATGGCGAAGCTCCGTTCGTTGCCGCGCATCCAGTTGTGGTCGGCTTCCAGGCCGTCCAGGCTGACGGTGATGCTGCACAGGCCGGCTTCGAGCAATCCGTTGAAACGCTGGCGCGTAAGGAAAAGGCCGTTGCACACCATCCCCCAGGGGAATCCCCTTTTGCTGATTTCGCGGCAGCACTCTTCCAAGTCCGTGCGCATGAGTGGCTCGCCGCCGGTGACGACCACGAACACCTGCCGCGGGTCGGTCTTGGCCGAAACGCTGTCGAGCACACGCAGGAAGTCGGCAAGCGGCATGTCCTGCTGCTCCATCTTCACTTTGCAGTCGGAGCCGCAATGCCGGCAACTGAGGTTGCACCTGAGCGTGCACTCCCAGAAGAGCTGGCGCAAAGGATGCTCGCGGCGCTCATTGGCCTCGTGCAAGCGCCAGAGGTCAAGCGCCAGTTTACGTTTGAAAGTAAGGGGAGTGACTTTTGTGGTTGGCATGGATGAATTGATTCTTACAAAACCTTGCAAGCACCGTGCGCTTATTTCTGTCCAAACACGCTGTTGAGGATTTTCCTTGTGGCCCCTGCCCTGCCGAGGATATAGTCGGCGGCGGCTTTTCCGCGGGTCTCGAGGTCGCCGCCGTCGGCAATGAGCTGCTCCATGCGGGCGGCGAAATCGTCGTAGCTTGTAATCTCAATGCCTCCGCCGTTCTTCTTCAGCTCCTGGGCCTCCTGGAATCGCTCGTTGTTGGGACCGAAGAACACGGGCACGCTCCACACGGCCGCCTCGGCCAGGTTGTGAATGCCCACGCCGAAACCTCCGCCCACGTATGCCACCGTGGCATAGTGGTAGATGCTGCTCAACAGTCCGAAACAATCGATGATGAGCACGTCGGCCGTGGCGGCCTCTTCGGCCGTGGTCTTGGTGTATCTCACCACGCGGCGGCCTTCGCACAGGGCAATGATTTTGTCGAGATGGTCCTCGCCGATGACGTGCGGGGCAATGATGAGTTTCCACTCCGGGTGCTCGCGGTTGAAATAAGGCATGAAAATGTCCTCGTCGGGCGACCAGCTGCTGCCGGCCACAAACACCTGGCCCTCGTTTCCTGCCACGAAGGCATCGACCAAGGGCAACTGGCGGGCCTGTTTCTTAATCTCAAGCACGCGGTCGAAACGGGTGTCGCCGGTAACCTCTACATCATGGATACCAATGGTTGACAACAACTGCCGGCTCACCTCGTTTTGCACGAAAAAGCGCGTAAAACATTTCAACACACGGCTGTACTGCCGGCCATACCAGCGGAAAAAGATTTGATTGGGACGGAAAATGGAACTGACACTATAAAGGTGCACCTGCCGATGCTTCAGGATGTGGAGGTAGTTGTACCAAAATTCATACTTGATGAAGAACACCAGCTCGGGACGCACCGCGCGCAGGAAGCGCCGGGCGTTGCCGATGGTGTCGATGGGAAGATAGCAAATCAAGTCGGCACCCTCGTAATTCTTGCGCACCTCGTAGCCCGAGGGAGAGAAGAAAGTAAGGAGGATTTTATATTCGGGATGTTCGCGGCGCAACTGTTCCATGATGGGCCGGCCCTGTTCAAACTCGCCCAGCGAGGCGGCATGGAACCAGGCATAGCGTGCCTTGGGGTCCACATGCTCCTTCAGATAGGCAAAGGCATCATGCTCACCGCGCCACATCTTGCGAACCTTCTCGTTGAAGTGGCTGGCAATGGCAATGCCCAGTTGCATGAAAAAGACTACGACGTTATACATAATCTACAATTGGTTTGGATTACAAGTTTTGCCCCTGCAACTGCTGAACATTTTTCAGCCCAGAACCTTGATGGCGCGTTGCAGGCGGCTGAGGGTTTCCTCCTTGCCCAGGAAGGCGGTGATGTCGAACATGCCGGGGCCTTTGCCAATGCCCACCAAAGCCAGGCGGAAGGCGTTCATTACGTCGCCAAGCTTGTATTCTTTTTCCTCAACCCATTTCTTAACAACGGTTTCCTGCCCTTCCACAGAGAAGTCGTCAATGCCGCGGATGACCTCCGCCAGCTCCGACATCTGTTGTGCAGAATAGTCTTTCCAGCGTTTCTTTACCGTCTTTTCGTCGTACTCCGACGGCGGGATGAAGAAGAAGGAGCAGAGCGGCCACAGCTCTTTGACGAAGTTCACGCGGTCTTTCATCATGTGGACCACCATTTTCACGCGCTCCATGCTCTCCTCTACGCCGTTGCCGGCCACGATGGGCGCAAAGAGCTGCGCAATCTCGTCGTCGCTCTTTTTAAGAATGTACTCGTGGTTGAACCAGATGCCCTTCTCGTAGGCAAAGCGTGCGCCGGCCTTCGAGCATTTCGAAAGGTCGAACTGCTCCACCAGCTCGTCGAGGGTGAACATTTCCTGCTCGGTGCCGGGGTTCCAGCCCAGCAGTGCGAGGAAATTGACCACAGCCTCTGGGAAGTAGCCCTGCTCGCGGAAACCGCTGGACACCTCGCCCGACTTCGGGTCGTGCCACTCCAGGGGGAACACGGGGAAGCCCAGCCGGTCGCCGTCGCGCTTCGACAATTTTCCCTTGCCGTCGGGCTTCAGCAACAGGGGCAGGTGGGCAAACTGTGGCATGGTGTCTTCCCAGCCGAAAGCCCTGTAGAGCAACACATGGAGGGGAGCCGAGGGCAGCCACTCCTCACCGCGGATGACGTGCGAAATCTCCATCAGGTGGTCGTCAACAATGTTGGCCAGGTGGTAAGTGGGCAGCTCGTCGGCACTCTTGAAAAGCACCTTGTCGTCAAGAATGTCGCTCTTGATGACCACGTCGCCGCGGATGAGGTCGTGCACATGCACATCCTCTCCGGGCTGCACCAGGAAACGCACCACATACTGGTGTCCGTCGGCAATAAGGGCTTCCACCTCCTCGGCGGGCAGCGTGAGCGAATTGCGCATCAGGCCGCGCGTGGAGGCGTCATACTGGAAATTCTTTATCTCTCCGCGCTTGGCCTCCAGCTCCTCGGGGGTGTCGAAGGCAATGTATGCCTTGCCGTCGGCCAGCAACTGGTCAACATACTTGCGGTAGATGTGACGGCGCTCGCTCTGACGGTAGGGGCCGTAGGTGCCGCCGAAGCTCACTCCCTCGTCGAACTTGATGCCCAGCCAGCGGAAAGCCTCGATGATATATTCCTCGGCTCCGGGCACAAAGCGGTTGGAATCGGTGTCCTCAATGCGGAACACCAAGTCGCCTTTGTGCTGGCGCGCAAAGAGATAGTTAAACAACGCGGTCCTCACGCCGCCGATATGCAAAGGCCCCGTGGGGCTGGGGGCAAAGCGCACCCTCACTCTTCTTTCGCTCATGGTTTCTTCTTGTTTTATTCTTTTCAGCTTGCAAAAGTAATAAGAATAAACCACATATACAAACAATTCTCAATATTTCGCCCTTTCCCCTTCCGCCAAGGAGCCAATAAGGAGCAAAAATCCCCTCCCCGACTTTCCAATTCCAAGGAGCCTTGGAGATTTACTCCTTGTTTGTTTTTCTAAGGGTACATGTTTTTTCTAAGGGTATATGTTTTTCCAAGGATCCTGATTTTTTCTAAAGAGGAAAGGAGCCAAGGAGAATAAACAAACTCCTCGGCTCCTTTTTCTCCTTAGAAATAATAAACCGTGGAAAAAGATAAGGAGCCGCAGAGAAAAAACTCCTTGGCTCCTCATCTCCTTAGAAAAAAATTCCTCCTTAGAAAAAAATCTCCTTAGACAAAGGCTTATTTGCGGACTTTGCGCCCATTCTGAATCACGATGCCCTTGTAGTCGTCGCCGACGCGCTGCCCGCCGAGGTTGTAGCCCGGCGCACTGTCGTCATCGGAAGCGATGCCGCGCACCGGGGTGGGAATGCTGGCCCCCTGGTAAATTGTCCACCCGAAGCCGTCGTACCACATTGCCGCCCAGTTCTTCTCCCAGGCATAAAGGGCATCGTCGGTTGTGCAGACGTTCCGCTCCTGGTCACCCAAGGAAGGATTATAGATATGTAACACGCCGACACTTTCCATCTCTCTGCGATCAAACAGATTGGCCAAAAACGCCTTCATGTTGGCACCGCGAATCTTGTTGCCATAGCAGAACACGTCCTTCAAGTACGAGCTTTGCGGCACGCTGAGCGACGTGAGGTTGTTACGCGAGCAGTCCAGATACACCAGCCGGTTGCACCCATGAATGTCCAGCGAGGTGAGGCCGTTGTCATAGCAGTCCAACCTGCGCAGGTTATCATAATTCGACAGGTCGAGCGTCGTGATGTCGTTGCCGGAGCAGTCCACCTCACCCAACTTGAAATTACTCGACAGGTCAAGGTCCGTAATCTGGTTGTTCGCACAAGACAAGGTGTACAGTTCTGCATTCTCCGTCAAGTCGATGCTGCTTATTTTGTTGTTGTCGCAACGCAGCGTGCTCAGCTCCGGACAATCGGAAACGTCAATCATTCCCAGCTGATTGTTCCTGCACAACAGGTTCTCCAGTGCGCCGCAGCCGCTAAACTGCAAGCCGTTGTTTCCCAAGTCGTCGTTATCGCAATTTAAATAGAAAAGCCGCGGGTTGTTGCTGCAGTTAAGGACTTTGAGAGCGGAGAGGCCGTCAGCCTCAAGCCTTAGCAGGTCGTTGTTTGAGCAGTTCAGTTCCAGCAGTCCGGTGCAGTTTTCCACAACGAGCGTGTTGAGGACGTTGTTGTTGCAATAGAGATAATTCATCGTGGGATTATTGCTGCAGTCCAGTGATTCGAGCTTTGGCAGGTTTCTGGCGTAGAGGGCATTAAACTGATTGCTCCTGCAGGTGAGCACTTCCAGCTTGGAACAGCCGCCCAAGTTGAGCGAAGTTAGCGCGTTGTTGCTGCAATCGATGGTGTTGAGGTTGCTGAAACCTTCCACCTCGAGGCTTCCTATCGCGTTGTTGCTGCAATTCAGCTGCTTCAGCGCGTTGCAATTATTCAAGGTAAGCGTGGTAAGGGCGTTGTTGCTGCAATTGAGAGTCTGCAGCAGGGAGTTGTTGCTGCAGTCGAGTTTGTCGAGCAGCGGCAGGTCGGTGACGGTGAGGTTGGTGAATTTGTTGTTCTTGCAGTTCAGCGTTTCCAGTTTTGAGCAGCCATCCACGGTGAGCCATGTCAGCGCATTGTTGTTGCAAGTCAGCGTGGTCAACTTCGAATTGTTGCCGCAATAGAGGGTTGACAGGACCGGCCGGTCGGAAATCGTCAAGGTGGTGAACCAGTTGTTATAGCAGTTGAGCGAGGTCAAGGCGTTACAATTGGTAAGGTTCAACGATGACAAATAGTTGCTTTGGCAATCAATCGTGGTCAAATTCTCACAATTGGCAGCATTGAGTTGGGTCAGACTGTTGTTATAGCAGTTAAGCTTGGTCATCGAGTGATTGTTGCGGCAATCCAGGTATGACAGATACGACATGCCCGTTATTGTCAGGGAGGTGAAACTGTTGTTCGAGCAGTCGATACTGTTCAGCTTGGTACAGCCGCTGACCTGCAGCGACTTCAGCGCGCAGCCATAGCAGCTGAGTTGGGTCATTTTGGGATTGTCGTGGACATCCAGCGAAGTCAGCTTCGTCTTGTTATTCAATACAAACGTGGTTAACTGGTTGCCCGAGCAGTTCACGGTGGCAATATTGGTGGCATTGGTGAGGCCGGAAATCGAGGTCAGGCTGTTGTTTGAACAGTCGAGCGTGGTGAGCGCCGTATTCTTCGACAAGTCCAGCTCCGTCAGGCTGTTGTTCTGGCAATAAAGGGTTTTCAACTGCGGGAAATAGCCAACGCCCCTCAACGAGGTTAAGCCCTTTGACCTGGCGTCCATTACGGTGCGCGCGTTCACTTCGCTCTCGGTGATATACATTTTCTGATAGAGCGATTGTATGTAGGAGCGGAAAGTTTCGTCGGGGAAGAAAGCACTGATGACCAGCAGCATATAGCGGTTGGTAATCACAATGTCCTCGTTGTAAGTGTCGGTATTGGCATCTCCCACCGAGTTGAGTCCTGCCATGGCGCCCCAGGGCTGAATAATGGTGGCATATCGGCGTTGCAAGATGCTGTTGGCCACGCCGTCGTAGCCACCCATATGATTATAATCAGACGGGGAATAGGCTATTACATGGGCGCTGTTGATAATGGGATAGTTGCTGTTGTTGGTGGCCTTGAACGTCAGTTCGGAAGATTTTTCTATCGTGATGTCGGAAAACTTGTACAGGGCGCCTTTCTTGCCTTTGAAGGAGGCTGTTATCCCATCGGTGAACATGATGTCGCACGCATTGGAATTATTCTTGGTGCCTTCCATGGCGTAGCTGTTGGTTGATTCTACGATAAGCGTGCCCGGGCCGCTGAAAGTGCTGCCAAGTTGGTCGGCAGCGCCCTCGTAATAGATGGCGCTCTTGTTCGTGCTTCGTATGGTAACGGTTCCAAGAACCAGGAAATCCGTCTGGCCCATTTCATTACTGTTTGAATAGCGGGTCACAAAGGCATAGTCGTCGCGTGAGGTCAACGTGCAGTTGCCCACCAGCTTAACTTTCAGTCCATACAGACCGACGTTGTCGACGACGTTGTGATTGCTGCCCGTACGCGAAACCGTCACATTGGTCAGCGTAAGCGTTCGGGTGTTGTCGTCATAACTCGCCGTGCCAGAGGTGAAAGCATCATTGTGCGCAATGTTGGTGCTGTTGGAGCTGTTCATCCGCACTCCGGCGAAATAAAATTTGTAGTCGGTGGCGCTGAAAGCGGAAAGGGCCGGCAAGAGAAAAAACACAAAAAATGTAGCGCGGCGGAAAAACTCCGCCCTGGCTGTAGTAAACGATAATTGTTTCATAACTAATAGTTTTTAATGATGATGCCGCAAAATTAAGAAAAAAATCCCACTTATGGGCATTACAACTTGTTTAAATGTGTTAAAAGCAGGTTATTCTCCTTTAATAGGGTTACTAAGCATATAGCGAAGCACAAAAATTTGTCAAGATTTTTCATGAAAATTTTAAC
>JAFVHN010000004.1 GCA_017474515.1 Prevotella sp.
GGGGATGATGTCCGAGGCGGCGGCCTCGTCCCATTTCACGCTATTGGTGCCGCGGCGGGGGGTGATTTCGTCGAAGTTGTAGGTCATGGCGAGGGAGGGTTGGGGACTGCGCTGGTAGCGCAGTTTACTTGACAATGCTTGGAAAAGGGGGAATTAGGAAATGGAGGTGTTGCGCTGGCGGATGACGCAATCGGCCGGGGCCTTGATGTTCTTGTCGATGGTGACGCTGCCCACGGCGTCGGCGACGACGAGGCCCGTGCGCGGGTTCTTGATGTTGGTGATGGTGCCGCGGATGTCGGCGTGCACGTCGCTATCTTCAAACATCCGGTCGCAATCGGGGCCGAAGGTGCAATCCTCCATCACCAGCTGCTCCACGTAGCACAGCGGTTGCTCGCCGGTGATGTGGCAGCGCACCAGTCGCAGGTTGCGCGAGTGCCATCCCAGGTATTCGCCGTCGAGCAGGCTGTCGTAGATGGTGACGTTCTCGCACTCCCAAAAGGAGTCCTTGGTGACGATGTTGGCATTTCTTACGACCACGTTTTTGCAATATTGGAACACATACTTGGAGTCGCTCTCGAGCCCGTCAACCTCTATGTTCTCAGAGAACATGAAGGGATAGGTGCCGTCGTGCAGGCGCAGGTTCTTCACTTTCAGCCCGTTGACGCGCCAGAAGGTTTCGTCGGCATCGCTGATGACGACGTTCTCGATGACCAGGTTGCGCATTTCGCGGAAGAACTTGGGCGCGTCGATGCGGCAGTCGCGCATGGTCATGTCGTTGCTATACCAGATGGCTGAGCGCGAGCCCGGCTCGAAAAAGCAGTTGGTGATGAGCGAACCGTCAACATGCCAGAGGGGGTACTTTCCGATGAAGCGGCAACCGTCGGCCTCGATGTTCCGGCAGCACTTCACGCCCGATTCGCCCTCGGTGATGGTGACGTTTTCAAGGCGTGTGTCGCGGATGGCAAAGAGGGGCCGCTCTCCGCCGAATTGCTGATTTCTGATGATTTCCATTTCTTGAGAATTATTGTTGTTGTTGGTTGCAAAGATACGAAAGAAAAACGAAATAATGCACTCCCAACAGGCTTTTACGGCCGTTTTTCAATGTTTTTTAAAAATTCTAAGCACAAAAAATGTGAAAAACTACTTACTTTGAAATAGTTTTTATATTTTTGCAACAAATATAAGAAAACATAATCATAAAACAAATAGAAATGGCAAAATCAAACGTGAAGCCAGCCGAGGGTAAGTTAGGTATCCTCGTGGTTGGTTGTGGTGCAGTGGCCACCACTTTCATGACAGGTGTGCTGATGACCCGCAAGGGCTTGGCCAAGCCTGTAGGCTCAATGACTCAGTATGACAAAATCCGCGTGGGCCGCGGCTCAGAGAAGCAATATCTGCCCTATAGCGAGATTGTCCCCATGGCCAAGCTCGACGACATCGTGTTCGGCACGTGGGATGTCTATCCTCAAAATGCCTACCAAGCCGCCATGTACGCCGAGGTGCTGAAGGAGAAAGACATCGACCCCGTTCGCGAGGAACTGGAGAAGATTGTGCCCATGAAGGCCGCCTTCGACAAGAACTACGCCAAGCGTCTCGACGGCGACAATGTGAAACGATGTGAAAACCGCTGGGAAATGATGGAAGAACTGAGGAAGGACATCCGCAAGTTCAAGGCCGACAACGGCTGCGCCCGCATTGTGGTGCTGTGGGCCGCCTCGACCGAAATCTACGTTCCCGTTAACGAGGCCGTACACTACAAGCTGTCGGACCTCGAAGCCGCCATGAAGGCCGACGACCGCGAGCACATCGCCCCCTCGATGTGCTATGCCTATGCCGCCCTGTCGGAGGGTGCACCGTTCATCATGGGTGCCCCCAACACCACGGTTGACATTCCCGCCATGTGGGAACTGGCCGAAAAGACCGGCATGCCCATTGCCGGCAAGGACTTCAAGACGGGCCAGACGCTGGTGAAGAGCGGCTTCGCTCCCATCATCGGCACACGTTGCCTGGGCCTGAGCGGATGGTTCTCGACAAACATCCTGGGCAACCGCGACGGCCTGGTGCTCGACGAGCCCGCCAACTTCCGCACAAAGGAGGTGTCGAAGCTTTCAACGCTGGAAACCATCCTGAAACCCGACGTGCAGCCCGACCTCTACGGCCACGGAAACGATGAAGACACGCAGTATTATCACAAGGTGCGCATCAACTATTATCCTCCGCGCAACGACAACAAGGAGGGCTGGGATAACATCGACATCTTCGGATGGATGGGCTATCCCATGCAGATAAAAATCAATTTCCTTTGCCGCGACTCCATCCTTGCCGCTCCGCTGTGTCTCGACCTGTGCCTGCTCAGCGACCTTGCCGCCCGCGCCGGACGCTTCGGCATCCAGCGGTTCCTCAGCTTCTTCCTCAAGTCGCCCATGCACGACTATACACAGGGCGAGGAGGCCGTCAACAACCTCTACCAGCAGTACACCATGCTGAAGAATGCCATCAGGGAGATGGGAGGATTTGAGGCCGACGAGGAGATTGACTGACCACAGCACCCCTCCAAGCATTGAGAAATCATGAAAACACTTGGACAGAAAGAAATAAAAACAGCAGTGCGGCTAACGGTTGCACTGCTGTTTTTGGTTGTCGTCATCCTTTTGGCCGTGGCGTTCTTCCCACCCGGCCAGGACGACGTGAGGCGAAGCACGGCAATGGTGGAAAGGGAGACGTGGTATGAATTTTGCATCGACGGGGAGCCCGTGTTCTTCAGCAACGACTATGACAACTGGGCCACCGCCACGCTGTCGGCCAACGCGCTCGACATTCCCAAGAACCTTTCCACGCAGGCGGCCACCTGGTCGCGCACACTGCTCAAGCCCTTCTGCCGGGGGCGGCTGCTCACCCGCGGCTATGACCCCTCAGCGTGGGAAAAAGCGCGAAACGACAGCATGGACCACTATCTGGAACAAAGGTGGCCGGTGCTGAAAAAACGGCGCGAAGCCGTTGACAAAAGAATTGACGAACTGGAATATTACCTTCGCACACACAACGTGACCGACGAGGGCTACAACACCTTGGCCAACTACCACACGCTGGCACAGGCGGAGCGTCGCACGCTGGCCATTATCGACAGCCTGCTCGACAAGACCGCCTCGGGCGCAAAGCTCACCATCCGCTACAGGCAGGCCTACACGTTGCTGGGAGAAAAAGACAACGAAACGGTGAAGACGCCCTGCCGCATCCTGAGTACCGACGGCAAGGAGGGCGTTTCCATCATTCAGGCCGAAGGCAGGAAGACGCCTGACGGGGCACGCTCGCTCTACACCGGCGCACGCCTCGGGGCTGAGGAGCGCCGCCGCCTTGACGACTCCATGCGCACGATTATCGACACGCTCAATGCCACCATCAGCTACAAAAATGCCCACTACGAGGGCGAACTGGGCATGGCGCTGGTTCCCCACGGCCACGGCATCATGCTGAGTCCCAACGGAAAACGCTACGACGGCATGTGGCGGCAAGGGCGCCGCAACGGATTCGGCATCTCGCTCGACAGCGACGGAAGGGTGCGCATCGGCGAATGGGAAGACGACGTTTACAAAGGCGAAAAGCCCACCTACACCGCCGACCACATCTACGGCATCGACATTTCGCGCTTCCAGCACGAAAAAGGCAAACGCAAATTGCCGGTATCGTGGGCTGACGTGCGCATCACCCACTTGGGCTCACGAAGCCACAAACGCATCAGCGGAGAAGTGGATTACCCCGTGAGTTTCTGCTTCATCAAGGCCACCGAGGGCACCACCATCACAAATGCCTACTACAATTCTGACTACCGCCAGGCACGGCAACACGGCATCCGCGTGGGCACCTATCATTTCCTGTCGATGAAGAGCCCTGCCCGCGACCAGGCGGAGCATTTCCTCAAGACGGCCCACCTGCGGCCCGGCGACTTGCCGCCCATGCTCGACGTGGAGCCTTCGGCGGCAGTCATCAAACAATACGGCGGCACGAAAGCCCTGCTTGACAACATCCGCACATGGATGACCATCGTGGAAAAGCGCACCGGCGTGAGGCCCATCCTCTATAGCTATCAAACCTTTTTCGGCAAATATCTCGCTGAGGCTGACGACATTAAGCGCGACTACCGCGTTTGGATAGCGCGCTATGGGGAATATAAGCCCGACCTGCGGCTTATCATCTGGCAGCTCAGTTCCGACGGGCGTGTGAAGGGATTTACCGGCGACGTTGACATCAATGTGTTCAACGGCTACGGCGACCAATGGGAAGTTTTTCTTGGCACCGATAGTATTAAGTGAAAAGTTTATTTAAGTGAAGAGTGAAAAGTTTGTTTAAGTGAAAAGTGAAAAGTGAAGAGTGAAGAATTTGGCCGTTAATCAGATGGCGGCAGCAAATTCTTCACTCTTCACTTTTCACTCTTCACTTAAAATGTGTTAGTCTTCCGGAGCCTGATCGATGAGGTCCATGAACTGGTCGAGCTTCGGCGTGATGATGATTTGTGTGCGGCGGTTGCGCTGCTTGCCGACCTCGGTGTCGTTGGTAGCCAGCGGGTTATACTCGCCACGTCCACCTGCCGTCAGGCGCTTGGGGTCCACGCCATAGTTGTTCTGCAAGAACTGCACCACGCTGCTGGCACGCAGACACGAGAGGTCCCAGTTGTTGCGGATGTTCTCGCGGGTGATGGGCACGTTGTCGGTGTTGCCCTCCACGAGCACGTCGTAGTCCTTGTAGTCCATGATGATTTTCGCAATCTTCGACAGCGTTTCGGCGGCACGGTCGTTGATTTCATACGACCCGCTCTTGTAGAGCATGTTGTCGGCCAGCGAGATATAGACCACGCCCTTGAGCACCTGCACGTCAACCTCCTTGAGCTCTTCTTTCGAAAGCGAGCGGGTGAGGTTGTTCTGCAACACCATGTTGAGCGAGTCGCTCTTCGACTTCACCTCCACCAGATGCCTGATATACTGGTTCGACTCGTTGATTTGGTCCACGAGTTTCTCAATGGAGATGTTGTTTTGCGAAGCGTTAGTAAGGCTCTTGTCGAGCGAGCTCTGAAGAGCGGCATAGGCCTTCTTGGCCTGGTCCAGCTGTTCTTCGAGCGACGTGGCACGCGCGTTGGCGGCGGCCAGCTGCTCCTTGGTAACCTGATAGTTGGCGTTCAGTTCTTTATTCTCGTCCAACAGGTTACGGTTGTTCATGCGGCAATTCTCCAGGTCTTTCTTGCTTGCGCAGCTGCACATGAGCAATGCCCCGGCCACGAATGCCATCAGCAATCCATTCTTTTTCATGTTCTTTTGGTTTTATGATAATGAGAAATTAATAACATGCTGTCATTTCGACTGCAATAATAGCGCATTTTTTCTAATATAGACGAAAGAAATGTAAGAAAATTGTGCCTGTTTAGTGATTTTTAACCACGCAGGGGGTTACCTTATCTATTATTAACGCGCGCGAGGGGTTGCGATGACATTGCAATGAACGAGACAACAAGGACAAAAAGTGGAGGAAAAACGGGCGAACGCGGTTTTCGGAAGAAAAAAGCGATTATTTGGGAAAAAAGGCGTATATTTGCAGTCGTAAAGCTACCAAACAAGAAGAAGACCATGAAACATCCAGCCAACATCGACGTTGCCGTGCTCCTGTTGTTCTTCAACCGCCCCGGCCACCTTCAGGAGGTGTTTGACGAGGTGAAGCGTGCGCGGCCCTCAAAACTCTTTCTCTATCAAGACGGGCCGCGCGGTGCCCACGACCTGCCGGGCATTGAGGCCTGTCGCCGCGTGGTGTCCGACATCGACTGGGAATGCGAGGTTTATCGCAATTTTCAAGAGAAAAACCAGGGTTGCGACCCTTCGGAATATTTGTCACAGAAATGGGCGTTCAGCATTGTTGACCGTTGCATCGTGCTCGAAGACGACGACGTGCCCTCGCAATCGTTTTTCCCGTTTTGCAAAGAACTGCTCGACCGCTACGCCGACGACGAGCGCATATGGATGATTTCGGGTTTCAACACCGACGAGGTGACGCCCGACGTTGCCGACGACTATTTCTTCACGCAGACGTGCAGCATCTGGGGCTGGGCATCGTGGCGACGGGTCATCGACACGTGGGACGGCCACTACACGTTCCTCGACGATGAGCCGACCATGCGCCAGTTGCGCGCCCTGGTCCACCAGCGTGGCCAAAACGCCGACTTCCTCCGCGCCTGTCACGACCACCGCCAGTCGGGGAAGGAATACTACGAAAGCATTCTCTGGGCCAGCATGATGCTCAACAACGGCCTGGCCATCATGCCTCGCCACAATCTCATCAACAACCGCGGCCTCACTGCCGACAGCACCCATTTCACGGGCAGCCTGGCCACCACTCCGCGCGCCTATCGCCGCATTTTCACCATGAATCGCCACGAACTACAGTTCCCCCTTCGCCACCC
>JAFVHN010000054.1 GCA_017474515.1 Prevotella sp.
AAGAAGGAATGGAAGAAGGTGGTCATCTGCCCGAAGTCGTCGAAATAGAAGATGCCCCATCCGGCAATTACCAGCAACAGGCTGTAAACATGGAGCAACACGCGCGGCACACGGTCGATGACGCGCAGCAGCGTGTATTTCTCAAGCATGACGATAATGCCGAAGTAAACGCCCCAAATGACAAAATTCCAGCTGGCGCCGTGCCACAGGCCGGTGAGGAACCACACCACCAGGATGTTCAACGCCTGGTGACGGCGGTTGCCGCCCATGGGAATATAGACGTAATCGCGGAAGAAACTGCCCAGCGAAATATGCCAACGGCGCCAGAACTCGGTGATGCTACGGCAGATATAGGGATGGTTGAAGTTCTCGTTGAAATGGAAGCCCAGGCAACGGCCCATGCCGATGGCCATGTCGCTATAGCCCGAGAAGTCGAAGTAGATTTGCAAGGTGAAGGCCACGATGCCAATCCACGCCCCGGCCGTTGACAACTCCGTGAGGCCGCCCACGAGGAACTGGTCGCTGATTTCCGAGAGCTGGTTGGCCACGATGACTTTCTTTCCCAGTCCGATGAGAAAGCGCCAGATGCCCTCGGCGAGGTCCGACGACGACACGCGGCGGTCGTGGATTTCGCGCGCCACGGTGGAATAGCGCACAATAGGTCCGGCAATGAGCTGCGGGAACATGGAGATGTAGAGCAACAGGCCGAAGAAGTGGCGCTGCACCGGCGACTGGCGACGGTAAACGTCGATGAGGTAGGAAATGCTCTGGAAGGTGTAGAAACTGATGCCGATGGGCAAAGAAATCTTCGGGTCGCTGACGGCAATGCCCAGGCTGTTCAGTTGTGCCACGATGAAGCCGCAATACTTGAAAGTGCCGAGAATGAGGATGTTACCGGCCAGTCCGAGAGCCAGCGCCCACCGTCGCCGCCCTCCGTCGCATCGGTCGATGAGCAGGCCCGACAGGTAGTTGAGCAACACGCACACCAGCATGAGAAACACATACACGGGCTCGCCCCAGGCGTAGAAGATGAGCGAAAAGAGCACCAGTGCCAGGTTGCGGCAACGGAACGACCGTTGCCCGTCGTCCTGCGGGACAAGCCAACGGTCGCATGCCGCTCCTGCCAGATAGCACAAGGCAAAAACCGGTATGAAGGCAAAAAGAAAAAACAAATCTGAAAAAACCATTGTTCTTTTTTGGGAGTTCAGGAGTTTAGGAGTTCGGGAGTTCAGACAATAGTGGAAGCCATGATTTCTGCGGCATTGCATCTCTCCCCTGCTTTGGGGTGACGAGAGGGAGCCTTCCCCTACCTCATGGCATTCACCTGGGCCGCCACCATGTAGCCATTTCGCCGCGCCCCTTGTTCGCTGGTATGTGTGCCGTCGTAGGTGTAGGTCTTCTGCCTGCGCTCCCTCACGTCGTACACGCTGCCGAGCTTGTCGAGCCTCACGGTGCCGATGCACATGCGGTCGGCGCACGCCTCGATGATGTCGCCGGCCTGCCGGATGAGGTTGTAGGGAGCCGCCATTGTCTGCAACGGCGTGAGCAGCACGATTTGCGCGTCGGGGAACCGCTCCATGAGCATTTCGCAACCATAGCGCACCGAGGCGGCCAGGGAGAGCACCGTGCGCGCCTCGCGGTCGGTGATGAATCGGTCAGAGGGATTGAAAGCCTCCTCCGCGGTCATGCTGAACGCCTGCGGCCGCTGGTCGTGGAACCAGGCATCGTTGGTGCCCGCACTGATAATAATAAGGTGGGGCGAGGGCTGAAGGCCGTTGCGGCAGGCTTCTTCCAAGCGGCAAATCTGGTTGTAAACCACGTTGTCGTTGCCCAGTTTGCCGATGTTTTCCTTCACGTTGCGCCGGGTCTGCGGGGTGTTGGTCCAGGTGGCACCGCTGCGGGCATAGCTCTTGCAAGTGGCCGGGGCGAAGCGTTCCTTGAACCATTTGGTCCATCCTCGTGGCTGGTCGCAATCATCGCCTCCGATGCTGCTGTTCGAGTCGCCAAGGATGACCACGTTGAGGCCTTCGTGGCCCGTCATGGCCAGCGCCGGAGCATCGTCGCGCGCCACCCTCTCCTGCCCCTGCGCCTTCTTGCAGCCCAGGGTCAGCATCAGTAAGGCCAAGCTCACGGCCCAGAAACAAGCTTTCTTCATCATTCCTTCTCCTTATTTATATATGGGGGTGCAAAGGTACGGATAAACGAGCGAAATGCAAAAGAAAAGCTTGCTTTTATTTTTTTGTGTCCGCAAAACTAATCGACCTCAATTACCTGTTTTTTTAAGCAAAAAAGGGGATAGAAGCCTAGATAGAAATCGGTAAAAAATCTTGACAAAACCGTAAATTTTGGAAAGGTTTTGTAAACCGCTGAATATCAGCGGTTTGTAAATCGCCCAAAATTTGACCGTAAATTTCGGGGAGGAATCTTCAAGATTTCTCCTCTCGATCTTCAAAATCTCTCCCCGAAATTTGCGGTCAAAGTTCTTGGGGGGAGCAAAAATCCATGAAAAATCTTGACAAAATAAAAGCTCGACGTGGTAGGGTCGATTCAGCAGCGATACTCCAATTAAGACGGGGCCGAGGGGCGATGGACATTAACCTTTAATAACTTTTAGCCCGTTTGGTGACAATTAAACGGAATAAATGTTAAAAACGGGGCGGTTATAAAACAAAAACGGGTGTTTTTGCGTCAATTAAAAAAAACGAGGGGCTTCTGGGACGTGGTCTTGATTTGTGAACCCGTCGCCCTGGGCCCAAAATGAAAATGCAGTTTGGTATGAAAAGAGTTTTCTTTGTTTTAGTGGCAGCCACCGCCTTCTTGTTGCTGCCAAGTGCCGGTATGGCCCGCCAGTGGACGCTTCGCGAGTGCATCGACTATGCCTTGCAACATAACATCACCCTTCAGAAGTCGCGCATCAGCCGCCAGAGCGCCCAGGAGGACGTTTTCCAAAGCCGTTCGGCGCTGCTGCCGTCGCTGAGTGCCTCGTCGTCGCAGAATGCCACCTGGCGCCCCTGGCCCGAGACGGGGTCGGCGACGGTGGCCGGCGGATATGCCGTGGCCAGCATCGACAAGGTGTACTACAACGGCTCCTACGCCGTGAGCAGCAACTGGACGGTGTGGGACGGCAACCGCAACCGCAACGCCGTGAAACTGAGCGAGAAAGCCGTGGAACAGGCAGAGCTCGACTCCGCCGTCACGGCCAACAACATCCAGGAGCAGATTGCGCAGCTCTATGTGCAGATTCTCTATTCGGCAGAGGCCATCAACGTGAACAAATCGAGTTTGCAGACCAGCCGCAAGAACGAGGAACGAGGCCGCGAGTTCGTGGAGGCGGGGAAGATGAGCAAGGCCGACCTGGCACAGCTCACCTCGCAACGCGCCCAGGACGAATATAACGTGGTGGAGGCAGAAAGCAACCTGCGCAACTTCAAGCGGCAACTGAAACAACTGTTGCAGATTACGGGCGACGAGGAGTTCGACGTGGCGGTGCCCGCCACCACCGACGAGATGGCCCTGCAACTGGTGCCACCCCTGCAACAGGTTTATGAACAGGCACTTCAATCGAGGCCCGAAATCCGCCAGGCCCTGCTGGGCATTGAAACCAGCGACCTCAACATCCGGCAAGCCAAGGCGCAGAAGCTGCCCACCGTGGGCGTGAATGCGTCGGCCGTTACCAACACCACGTCGATGAGCGACAATGGGTGGGCATCGCAGATGAAGACCAATTTCAACATGGGCGCGGGGGTGAACGTGAGCATTCCGCTCATTGACAACCGCCAGACCAAGACGGCGGTGAACAAGGCGCTCCTTCAGAAACAAAACTACCAGCTGGAGCTGCGCGACAAGCAGACCGCCCTCTACTCCACCATCGAGAACTACTGGCTGCAGGCCGTCACCAACCAGGAGAAGTTCAAGGCCGCAAAGGTGGCATCGGAAAGCCAGCAGACCAGCTATATCCTGCTCAGCGAGCAGTTCCGCCAGGGATTAAAGAACATTGTGGAACTGATGACCGGCAAGGACAACCTGCTCATGGCGCAACAAAACGAGCTTCAGAGCAAGTATCTCTCCATTCTCAACCTCAGTCTGCTGAAGTTCTACCAGACGGGGGATATTAAATAAAATCAGTTTTTCGATTAAATAAAAAAGGAGTTTAGGAGTTTGGGAGTTTAGGAGTTTAGACGTTAGTTTTTATTCGTTGTCTTGTTAAACACGGAAAGACTATTGTCTAAACTCCTAAACTCCCAAACTCCTAAACTCCTAAAAACTTTCTAATCATTCCGTCAGCAGGTTGACGGTGCGCTGGCCGATGAACGGGCGGACGGAAATATAAGTGTTGAAGGGGTCCACGTTCATGCGCTGTATGCCGTTGGCATCGAAATAGATGGCTGTCACCTCCTCTTTCGACACCGGTGTGGCGGTCCAGAGCATGCCGCTGGTGCCCTCGTTGTCGTCGAAGTTGGTTCCCGTGGCGGGGAACAGGAAGCGGCGGGCATCGTTGCGCTCATAGAGTTCGTCGATGGCAATGTCGTGGGCGCTCTTTATTTCCGGAATGCTTTGTCCCACGCGCAGGCAGCTCACTTCAAGCCCTGCCCCCGGCAGGAAACGGTAGCGGAAGGCCGTGCAATAGGGCTTCCCGATGAAACGGAGGCCGTAGAGCGTTCCGCGGTTGCCGGTGAAATAGGATGAGGTGACGGCCTGTGCCTCTGAGTTTCCGAAAGAAATGGTTTCGTTCACGTCGTTGTCCACGGGCTGCGTCAGCGGAATGTCGGTGTCGGGGAAGATGCAGTTCATTTCCAGCAATGTGGGCAAATGATAGCTGCGGTAGTCGTTGACGTCGGCCAGGGTAAGGGCTTCGTTATAGTTGACCTTTGCGGCCATCTGGTCGGGCGAGCGCAGCCCGTCGGCAGGGCCGTTCGAGGGTTTCTGCCATCCTCCGCTTGCGGAAACATTGGACACGGCGCAGAAGTCGATGGGCGAGCTGCCGTTTGTCTGCACAATGGTGAGCGACGGCTGGCGGATGGTGAGCGTCGTGGACCTCATGTCGATGGACGAGGGCTTCACCACGAAGGTTGCCATGCGCTCCTTCTGGCTGTAGTTGGGCTTGAGCTTGATGGCGTATTCCGCACCGTGTTCCGTGGCCGTCAGGGGCTCTGCCGTGCACCAGGTTGCATCCTCTCCCTGCTGCTTGAGCGTTACCGAGCCGGGGTTGCAACGAATGTAGAGGTTGACGGTGGCGGGCTGGTAAGAAGCGGCGGTGACGAGTGCCGGATTGACCACTTTGTCAACGTAAAGGCCTGTGCCATAGGCGGTAGTGGCGAAGAATCGCGACATTTCGTCGTAGGTGGCCTGCGCGTCAAGGTAGGGCCTGACGCAACAACGTTCCTCGTTGCGCGGACGCAGGGTGAGGGTGCGCTCGTTGATGGTGAAACAATAGCCCTCGGTACACATGTAGTGGGTGGTTCCCGAAGCCACCAACGGCAACTGGATGGTCTTGACGCCGTCTTGCTGGTCCCACCATTTCTCGCTGTTGATGTCGCGCACTTTCTTCACGCTCTTGTCGTTGCCCACGTGCTTGAAGTTGATAACCAGCACGTTGGGCTTCAGCTCGTAGCGGAAGGCATAGCGGTGGTCGGTGTTGGTGTCGCTGTCGTATTCGTCGGTCAGGCGGAAACGCAGGCCGTAGATGACGCCCTTTCCGCGGCTGGTGTAGTCGGAAGTGAACACCTGCACGGCTTCGTTGCCCAGCTTCACCTGTTCGCGGCAGCCCATGGCCTTTCCCTCGTAGGCGAAGTCCATTTCCGGGCTTTTCATCGTGGGTGCCAGGAAGCCCAGCTCGTCGGGCGTGGGCAGGCGGAAAGCCATGTCGTCGATGATGGCTACGCCGGGCATTTTGTTATACGAAAAAAGCCCGCCCAGTTCGCCGGGCTGTGCCCACGACCTGGCATCGAGGCCCAGGTTGGCAGCGGCGAAGAACTGGTCGGGCGTATAGCTTCTCGACAGGGTGAGGGGCAGGCTTGCCTTGCGGTCCACCTGCTCAAAAAGCTGATCAATATAGTCGCGGTTGTCGGATGTGGCCACCACGGATGTCTGTGCGCGGCCCGACGTGGCGGTCATAAAGAAGGCCGCAAAAAGTGCTGAAAAACAGAATGGTTGAAATGTTGAAAGTTTCATAATCCAAAAAACTTTATCGTTGATTTATTATTGTTTGTCATTATCAAAGCTTACGGGGGCCAGCCTGGTGTATTTTCCGATGACGGCATTCAGCTTGTCGTAATACTGCGCCTTGGTGAGCGTCTTGTCCTTTCCCTCATGGTTGATGTAGTAGGCCCCGTAGCCGAAATGGTAGATGTCCTTGGTGATGTCCACGTCGATTTTCAGTCCGTTTTTCACCAGCCACTTGGCTTCTCCCGAGGTTGAGGCATTGTCCTCGGTCACCATGAAGAGTCCTTGCTTGTCCACCCAAATCCACGACAACACCTCTTCGTGGAACAGCTTCGAGGGCGTTCCGTCGTCGCCGCTGAAGACGATGAGGTCCCTCTCGCTGTTGGCCAGGGCCTCGCGTTGTCCGTCGCCGTCGAGGTCGATGAGGAAATACTGGCTGACGTCGTGGATGTTCTCATTTTCCAGGTATTCTTTCAATCCGGCCACGGCGATGGCCTCTTTTTTCTCGGCACTCATTTCCTCTTCGCCGATGGCATATTCCTCGGTGGGGAAATTGCCTGTGAAATAAAGGATTGCGGCAAGAACAACTGCCCCGACAAGGATGCCGGCAAGGGCAAAAAAGGCATATCGCATGGCCGACTTTTTCTTGACGGGTTCGTCGTCTTCCGACTCCTCGTCGTTGTCGTCGCCAGCCACCTGTTCCACCACCTCCACCTGCGGTGCCGGCTGGTTGTAAGCCGTATTGTTGTCGTAAGGTTCCACCGGCTGGGGAACATATTCGACGGCGGCAGGCGGAGTAAGGGGCGTGGAACTGACGGGCCTCACCTCAACGGTCGAGGCGCTCACGGGCTGCCCGACCGGCGGAGTGCTCACCGGCGGCACCTCTACCGGCGGCGGTGCAATAATCTGCACGGCCGGTGTGTCTTCCTCCACTCCGGTAATGTCGGCCATCATCATGATTTGCCGGCAACAGGGGCAAATCACCCTGTCGTGGGCGGCGTCCAGGTGCGACTGGAACTCTATTTTGCAACGGTGGCAGGCGTAGTGGTATTTCTTCATTTCGTTGTCTTCCTTTCGGTTACTCGTAGATGTTGCTTGCTATCGTATCGGCGGGAGCCGACGGCATTTGCGGAGTCAGACGGTGCATGTACATCCGGCTTGAGCGTTGCCGGGCATAGAAGGCGGCACGCCCGAAGAGCGCGTCAACGCCACGGGCATATTTCCCGTAGATGGCCGCGTTGTTTTTGTAGAGCATCAGCTGGTGGTTGACATGTATTCTCAAGGTCTCGTAGGCCGTTGACGACAGTCCGTAGTAAGCGAGCCTTGCCACCAGTCCGTTCAAATAGGCATAGTGTGCGGCCTCCAATTTCTGCGGCACCCTTGCCAAGGCGTATCTCAGGCTCTTGCAATTGGGCAGGAACTCCATTTCGGAGTATTCGCGGGCTTTGGCCACCGTCTGCCGTGCCTGGTCAATGCCGCCGAAATGCAAGTTGCGTACTAACAGCCAGGCACTTCGATAACTGCTGATGGTCTTCAGGTATTTTGTAAGCAGCAGGTCGTGGTCGGTGTCTTTCACAAGCGGCGTTTCCCCGTCGAAGTTCTTCAGGGCCTTGATTTCGGCCGAGCGCGCCTCGATGAAGAAGAGCCTGCTCTCGTTCCATTCGGCTGAGTCGTTGAACACCTTCTCGCTACGTTCCTGAAAGCGCGGCATATACTGGCCGAGCATGGCGAACATGCGCTGTTCATATTGTGAGCCGTCGATGAGCGTGTCGCGAAGATAGAGCGCCGCGCGGTCGAGGAAGACATGGTAAAAGCGCTCCATGTCTTTGGTGGAAAGGCCCTGTTGCTTCATGCTGTCCACACATTCCCTGAGGTCCATGTCGAATGGATTTTTCATCTCAACGGCCTGCGGTGGAGCCACTTTCGTGCGGTAGTAGGCCATCACGGCCCCCACGGCCAGCACAACGGCCAGCACGAGCATGGTGATTTTTATCAGGGTCTTTTTCATCATGATGCTTTATGGGTTGTTGCCTGACGGAGGCTGAGGCGGACCGGGCCTGTGGTCGCCGTCGGGTTTTGGCGGCGGCGGGTTGCCGTTGCCGGGTGGCGGAGGGCCTTGGCGGTGGTCGCCGTCGGGCGGCGGAAAGTCGTCGTCAGGCCTGGGCCGCGGCTCATCGGCCTTGGAGGGTTGCTGCGACTCGGCGGCGGCGGTGGCCGTCGGCGCCACGGTGTCGTGCTCCTCCGTCGGGGTTTCCTCTTCTATTTCTTGCGGAACGGTGTCGGCAGGTGGCACAAGACAGGGTGCCCTGTCAACCGTGTCACGGGGTGATTCCACAACTTCTGCCGGCACCGGTCCGGGCTTGGGCACGGGTTTCAGGAACCATCCCAAAGCAAATCCGGCCACGAGCAACAGAAGCGACCATACGGCCAACGGCTTGATGAGTTGTTGCGGAATGACAATGTCGCCGCCCGTAGCCTGGCTGGCCGATGTCTTGCCCTTCGGCCGGAGGTCGATGCGCGGGGGAGCGCCC
>JAFVHN010000055.1 GCA_017474515.1 Prevotella sp.
AGGTTATGCCATATATGCTGCATTCAACAGATGCCTATGGGATGAGTTATGGGAGAGACTGTGGTTTCCATTATTAGTGTTTTTGTTCTTTGTTTGTTCAATAGGCTTAATGGTCTGGCTCAATCTCAGAGAATATAGAATACCCAAATATTAAAGCCCCCTATCTGCAAACTCCAAGATTACAAACTGCAAAATCAGGAGTCAAGGAACGCCAAAACAATAACTAGCACGCCAAAAACACGCCAATTTAGAGCATAAAAGAAATCCAAACTACTGATAATCAGCGGTTTGGATTTTCTTTCAGTCGGGATTACTGGACTCGAACCAGCGACCTCGCGCCCCCCAGACGTGTGCGCTACCAACTGCGCTAAATCCCGATCGCCTTAAAAGCGTTGCAAAGGTAGGCAGAAAGTGTGAAACCGCCAAATGTTTCGGCTTATTTTTATCTTTTTTAACCCTTGAACGCGGCAATATGTCGGCTGAGGGGCCGGAAACGGGGTGCCCGGGGCGCGTCAGGCCAATGGGCGGGTGGCCTGTTGCAACCATGTGCGCTCGTCGTCGCTGAGCCGTGGCGAGAGCACTTCAAACACGCGGCGGTGGTAGCGGTTGAGCCAATGCACCTCTTCGTCGGTCATCAATGAGCGTACAATAGGTTCCACGGCGATGGGGCAGAGGGTGAGGGGCTCGAATTTGAGGAATCGCCCGAACTCCGTCTGCCGGTCGTCCACGACAATCAGCGTGTTTTCAATCCTCACTCCGAAGCGGTTTTCAAGGTAAATGCCCGGTTCGTTGGTCACCGTCATGCCGGCGTGGAGGGGTGCCGGACGGTATTCCATGCGGATTTGGTGGGGCCCCTCATGGACGTTCAGACAGGCGCCCACGCCGTGGCCGGTGCCGTGCAGGTAGTTCAGCCCGTGTTCCCACAATGGTTGCCGGGCAATGGCGTCGAGTTGTGTGCCGCAGGCCCCGTCGGGGAAATGCAGGTTTTGCAACCTCAGGTGGCCTTTCAATACGAGCGTATAGATGCGCCTTTGCTCGTCGGTGAGCGGGCCCAGCGGGATGGTGCGCGTAATGTCCGTGGTGCCTTCGTCATATTGTGCCCCACTGTCCAAAAGGAGCAGTCCCTCGGCCTTCAGGGGAATGTCGCTCTCCTCATCGGGTTCGTAGTGGACGATTGCCCCGTGCTCCTGGTAGGCGGCGATGGTGTCGAACGACAATCCCCTGAACCCGCACTGCTCAGCCCGCAGTTGCTCCAGTTTGTGGCTGACAGTCAGTTCGGTAAGCCTTTCACCCTCAGCCATGCTTTTCTCCAGCCAGATGAGGAATTTCGTCATGGCCACCCCGTCGCGTGCCATGGCCTCATGGAAAGCGCGAATCTCGCAATCGTTCTTCACGGCCTTCATCATCGGCACGGGAGAAGCCGTTTCCACGACGTTGACTTTGGCGAAGTCATAGAGTTTCTGGGCTGTCTGGTCGGGATCCATGAGGATGTTCTCGCCCGAAAAACCGGCTATTCCCGCCGCCACGTTTTCGTAGTCGTCAACGTCAATTCCCTCTTTTCCCAGGTAGTCGCAGATGTCGGCCGAGAGTTTCTCTTTATTTATATATAAGGTGGCGCGGTTGTTGTCCACGAGCAGGTAGCTGACGAACACCGGGTTGCAATGAACGTCGCCGCCGCGCAGGTTGAGCGTCCAGGCAATGTCGTCGAGCGTTGCCATGAGCATGCCGTCGGCGTTGAGTGCCCGTAGTTCCTTCCTGATGCGCTCCAGCTTCAAGGATGCCGCCTCGCCCGCCAGTTCCAGCGGTTGCCGTCTTACGGGTTCCTGTGGTATGGGTGGGCGTTGGGGCCAGATGGTGTCGAAGGGGTCGCCGGTGGCCACCAGTTCCATGCCGCCCCGCTCTTTCAGTTCCTTGGCCAGTTGGTCGGCCATGGCCTTCGAGCACACCATTCCGTCGATGGCCACCCGCCGGTTTTCGTGCCCCTCCAGTTGCTTGTCCAACCATTGTGCCGGTGTCGGCGTGCCTTCCATTTTCTCCTTCATAAGCACAAAGTCGGTGCCTTCCAGCTGTTGTGCCGCCGCTATGAAGTATCGCGAGTCGGTCCATAGCGCCGCCCCGTTCCTGGTGACCACGGCGGTGCCTGCCGAGCCGTTGAAGCCGCTGATATATTCGCGCGCCTTCCAGTGTGCGGCGGTATATTCGCTCTGGTGCGGGTCGCTGGTGGGCACTATGACGGCGCCCACGCCCTGGCTTTCCATCCATTGGCGCAATAGTGAAAGGCGCCTGCTGATTTCGTTCTTCATATTTGGTTTCCTCTTTTTTGCCACAAAGTTACGGATTTTTGCCGGCATTCGGTAAAAAAACACCATAACATTTTGCCATCCCGCCGTTTTTTACTATTTTTGCGGTTGATAAACGATTATCAATTAAATTTCTATTCATTATGAAGCTATTCAGAACCCTGCTTCTCGTTTTTTGTATTCTCTCCTCCGCCATTGCTTTTGGTCAGGACAGTTACCGTCAGTCCTACAAGAAATTTATTGAGGCATGCCCTTCGAAATCGCAGGTGAGCGCCTCCACCATGCGTGTCAGCCTGTCCACCCTCAACCAAGCCTTGATGAAGCAATACGACAAGTCGCTCTCCGACGACCTCATAGAGACGTACCTCAATGAGCAGTTTTTCGACGATGTTGCCGATGCCATCATCCCTTTTTACCAGAAAGGCGTCAGCGAGAATGACCTTCAGGAAGTCACCCGCCTCATGCTTCAGCCCGCCGGAAAGCAGTTTCAGGAGCACCTGATGGCCATGTACGACATCTACCATGAACAGATGTTGGAAATGGGCCAGCAGCTGGCTTTCAAATTGATAGATGGAGGAACCCCCGACCCCGTCAGTCTCCGTCCCGACATCAGCCAGGACTACATCCTTCTTTTCAACAAATACTACGACGCGCAGAACATGGCCGAATCGACCGAGAGCATGGTTCGGGGCCTTCAGCAGTCGGCCAGCGGCGAGCAGATGAGCATCGTGGCCGATGGCCTGGCGAGCTTCCTTCGCGAGAACTTGAAAAACATTATGCTCAACTCCTGTTCGGGCCTGCTCACCGAGAGCGACCTACAGTTCGGCATCGCTCTTTCTGAGCTTCCAGCATGGAAACACATTCAGCAAGTGTCGAATGAGATATCCCAGAACCCCCTGGCCATGGGCATGCCCGTCGTGGTGGCCTATCAGGGCTGGCTGGCCAAGCAAGGCGTGGAACTGAACATGTAATTGCTAAACACAGTTGGCAAACAGCCGCCTTTTCATATTTAATAACAGTTTAAATATGCGTAAAATATTTTTCTTTCAATAATTTTCATTACCTTTGCAAGCAAAGTTTCAAACAAACAGATAAAAACAAAAAATTATGGCAACCTTAACTAACGAAAAACTGACCATCGTCGGCGCCGCCGGCATGATTGGTTCCAACATGGCACAAACCGCCCTTATGATGGGCCTCACCACCGACATTTGTCTCTATGACGTGTTCTCGCCCGAGGGCGTGGCCGAAGAGATGCGCCAGAGCGGCTTCGACGACGTGAAAATCACCGCCACCACCGATGCCGAAGAGGCTTTCCGCGGTGCCAAGTACATCATTTCCTCGGGCGGTGCTCCCCGCAAGGCAGGCATGACGCGCGAAGACCTGCTGGCCGGCAATTGCAAGATTGCCGAGGAACTGGGACAGAACATCCAGAAATACTGCCCCGACGTGAAGCACGTGGTCATTATTTTCAACCCCGCCGACCTCACGGGCCTGGTAACATTGCTCTATTCGGGCCTGAAACCTGGACAGGTGACCACCCTGGCCGGCCTTGACACCACGCGCCTGCAGAGCGCCCTGGCCAAGAAGTTCAACGTCATGCAGAACGAAATCAGCGGCTGCGCCACCTATGGCGGACACGGCGAGCAGATGGCAGTGTTCGGTTCACACGTCGTGGTGGCCGGGCGCAAGCTCACCGACATCATCGGCACCGACGAATTCCCTGAGGCCGAATGGGAAGAGATGAAGACTGCCGTCACCAAGGGCGGTGCAAAGATTATTGAGCTGCGCGGACGCTCCAGCTTCCAGAGCCCGGCCTATCTTTCGGTAGAGATGATTCGTGCGGCCATGGGCGGTGAACCTTTCCGCTTCCCCGTGGGCACATACGTGAAGACCGAGAAGTACGACCACATCATGATGGCCATGAAGACCACCCTCGACAAGGACGGTGCACACTTCGAGGTTCCGCAGGGCACACCCGAGGAGAACGCCAAGCTCGACGCCTCCTACGAGCACCTTTGCAAGATGCGCGACGAGCTGGTGACGCTCAACATCGTGCCGCCCGTGAGCGAATGGAGCAAAATCAACCCCAACCTCTAAGGCAAAGTTTTTCCGACAACAATGTGAAAGGGATGCCCCACCGGCATCCCTTTTTCTGAAACTTCAGGATAATGATTTGAAAAACGGCTTCCACGGGATGCCCTCCTCCTACACTTCCCAAGCCCTCAAAACACCCCGAAAAAGTCCTTGAAAAGCAGTAAAAATTCTTTACATTTTAACACTTTTCTAAAGTGTTGATTGTCAGCGGTTTAAAATATCGCTCTAAAAAACGCCATTTTTAGGGGAGAAAGATGCAAAATCTCTCCTCGAAAACTGCCATTTCTCCCCCCGAGATTTGCAATCACGCCTCTGCTACATTGAAAAAACTTTACATTTTAACATTTTGGTGAACCAATCATTAAGTGTAATAAAATGGAAAAAACTCGACAGAAGATTGTTTTCGCATTGCTTTTCCTGCTCCTTTTTTCCCTTCCACAGATGTGGGCGGCCCATCCCATAGGCACGGCCTCGCTCCACGGCACCGTCACCGACCAGGCCGACGGCCAGCCGCTCCCCGGCGTCAGCATCTACCTGCCGGAGCTCAAGGAGGGCACCGTGACCGACCTCAACGGCCGCTATTCCCTGACCGGCCTGCCCGCCGTGCAGACCACGGTGCAGGTGAGCTATGTGGGCCACCAGACCATTGTCAGGACGGTGAACCTGCGCAACACCGTGCTCCTTGACTTTCAGCTTGAAGAGGCCAATGCCATGCTCAGCGAAGTGGTGGTGACGGGGCTCACCGGCACCGAGCTCATCAGCCGTTCGCCCTCGCCGGTAAGCATCATTTCGCCCCACGAGCTCCATTCCACGCCCTCCACCAACATCATCGACGCCCTGAGCCGGCAGCCCGGCGTGGCACAGGTGACCACGGGGAGCGGCATCTCGAAACCCGTCATACGCGGACTGGGCTACAACCGCATCCTGGTGGTCAACGACGGCATTCGCCAGGAAGGACAACAATGGGGCGACGAGCACGGCGTGGAAATAGACCCGCAACGCGTGCACTCCGTGGAAATATTGAAAGGGCCGGCCAGCCTCGTCTATGGCTCCGACGCCATGGCCGGCGTCATTATTTTCCACGACGACCCCGTCATGCCCCGTGGAACCATGTCGGCCAATGCCAGCGGCGAATACCAGTCGAACAACGGCCTGTGGGCATATTCCGCAGACTTTGCCGGAAACCGGGGCGGCGTGGTGTGGAACTGGCGGTGGAGCCAGAAGGCCGCCCACGACTACGAGAACAAATACGACGGCCGCGTGGTGAACAGCCGCTTCGCCGAGAAAGCGCTTTCGGGATTGCTCGGCATCAACCGCCGATGGGGATATTCCCACCTGAAGTTGTCGCTCTACCAGCTAAAGCCCGGCATGACCGAAGGCGAGCGCGACCCCGAAACGGGAAACCTTCTGGGCGGCGATGAGGAAGACGGCGGCGGACCGAAATCTTACAAGAGCATGGAGCCCTATCAGGAGGTGAAACACTATAAGGCCGTGCTCGACAACACGTTCCTCATAGGCGACGGCTCGCTGAAGGTCATTGCAGGCTATCAGAACAACGGCCGGCAGGAGTTCCACCACCATGAGCACCACCACGAAGAGGGCCTCCACCACGATGAAGACGAGCATCACCACGACGAGGAGGAGTGCGGGCTGCACTTTGTGCTCCACACCCTCAACTACGACGTGCATTTCCAGCCATCGGAATACCGCGGATGGAAAAGCGCGGTGGGCGTGCAGGGCATGTATCAGAAGTCGGAAAACCACGGCGACGAATTCCTCATTCCGGCCTACAACCTCTTTGATGCCGGCGCCTTTGCCACGACGTGCCGGTCGTGGGGCGTTTTCCACGTGAGCGGCGGATTGCGCTACGACACACGCCACCTGCACAGCCACCACCTCATGACCGAAGACGAGGGTTTGCGATTTGCCGCCTTCACGCGAACCTTCAACGGCCTGACGGGCAGCTTAGGAGCCATTTGCAACCTCTCGGACCAGGCCAACCTGCGGCTGAACATCAGCCGGGGCTTCCGCGCGCCCAACCTCAGCGAGCTGGGCAGCAACGGCTCACATGAGGGCACATTGCGCTATGAGGTGGGCAACAGCAACCTGAAGGCCGAGTATAGCTGGCAGGCCGACCTGGGCTTCGACTATTCCTCGCCCGTCGTGTCGGCACAGGCCGCCCTGTTTGCCAACCACATCGACAACTACATTTTCGCACAAAGAGGCACCGAAACGGCCGTCGGGCCAGAGCACGACGGCCTGCCCGTGTTCCACTATGCCCAGGGCACGGCACGCATTGCCGGAGGCGAGGCCACGATAGACATCCATCCCGTGGAGGCCCTGCATTTTGAGAATGCCTTTTCCTACGTCAGCAGCGTGCAACTCCACCAGCCGCGCGACCGCCGATACCTGCCCTTCACGCCGCCGGCACGGTGGCTCTCCACCCTGCGCTACGATATTGTGCGCGACGGCAAGTGGCTCAACAACACCTTCGTGGCACTGGAAATGGACCATAACTTCAGGCAGAGCCGTTGTTTCACGGCCTACGACACCGAGACGCCGACACCGGCCTACACCCTTTGGAACCTCTCCGCCGGCACCGATTTCCGCCATAACGGCCGCCGTGTGGCCACGGTTTTCGTCTTTGCGCACAACATCTTCGACTGTGCCTATCAGAACCATCTGAGCCGGTTGAAATATGCCGACGTGAACCCCGTGACGGGGCGAAGGGGCATCTTCAACATGGGCCGCAACATCGGCGTGAAGGTGTCGGTGCCTCTGTTCTGATAACGGAAACGGAAGTGGAAAGGGAAAGGCATGGCCGGCTTTGAGCCGAACTTTTGATTTTTTGTTGAAAAAAATGAGAAAATCCGATACAACGTGTCGGATTTTTTCATAAATTTGTAGCCTGAAAACCTTTATTTAACTATTAACCAGACAACATTATGAGAGTTGGTATTCCTAAAGAAATCAAAGACAACGAGAATCGAGTTGGCATGACTCCGTCGGGCGTGGCCGAGCTGGTGCGCCACGGGCATGAAGTGTTTGTGCAGCATACTGCCGGCGAGGGAAGCGGTTTTCCCGACGCTCAGTATGAGGCCGTGGGCGCAGTCATTCTTCCCACCATGGAGGAGGTTTACGACAAGGCCGAAATGATTGTGAAGGTGAAGGAACCCATCAAGCCCGAATACGGGCTGGTGAAGCGCGGGCAGGTGGTGTTCACCTATTTCCATTTTGCTTGCGAGGAAGAGCTCACCCACGCCATGATGAAGGCCGGCGCCGTGTGCATAGCCTACGAAACGGTGGAAAAGCGCGACCATAGCCTGCCGCTGCTCATTCCCATGAGTGAGGTGGCCGGAAGAATGGCCACGCAAAACGGTGCCTACTACTTGCAGAAGACCAAGGGCGGAAAAGGAAAACTCATGGCCGGCGTGCCCGGCGTGAAGCCTGCCAAGGTGCTCGTGCTGGGAGGCGGAACGGTGGGCGAAGCCGCCGCGCGCATTGCCATCGGCATGGGTGCCGACGTCACCATTGCCGATGTGTCGCTGCCCAGGCTCAAACAACTGGCGTGCGAGATGCCGCAGGTGCATACCCTTTATTCGTCGGAGCACAACATCCGGCTGGAGCTGCCCACGGTGGATGTGGTCATAGGCTCGGTGCTTATTCCGGGCGATGCCGCTCCGAAACTCATCACGCGCGACATGCTCAAGCTCATGGAGCCGGGAACGGTGCTCGTGGATGTGGCCATCGACCAGGGCGGATGCTTCGAAACTTCCCATCCCACCAAGCACAGCGACCCCGTTTACATTGTTGACGGCATTGTTCACTACGCCGTGGCAAACATTCCCGGTGCGGTGCCAAACACGTCAACCACGGCGCTCACCAATGCCACCCTGCGCTATGCCGTGGCACTGGCCGACAAGGGATGGCAACAGGCGTGCCGCGATGACGAGGCTTTGAGCAAGGGCGTGAACATGGTTGACGGCAAAATCACCTACGAGGCCGTGGCCAAAGTCTTCAACCTGCCCTACACACCGCTTGTATTAAGTGAAGAGTGAAAAAGTATAAGTGAAAAATGAAAAGTGAAGAGTGAAGAATTGAAACCGCATATCAGATAGCGGCAGCAAATTTTTCACTTTTCACTCTTCACTCTTCACTTATTCAGATGGCGGCAGCAAATTCTTCACTCTTCACTTTTCACTCTTCACTTTTCACTCTTCACTTTTCACTCTTCACTTAGATTATCACTTTCCCGTCGTTTTCGGACTACGCTTGTCGCGCTTATAGCTGCGGTATTCGTCGAGGGGGATTTCCACGTCGGGTTCTTGTAGTGTTCCTGTTTGTGGCAGCCGCCATTTCATGTACTTGATGTTCAACCCGCGCTCCATCCACATGCGCTCGTAGTAGGTCTGGATGGAAAGGATTTTGCGCGTCTCATCGTCAATGTCGGACGTGTGGTAGAGGTCGTCGGTGCAAAAGACCACGGGCAACGTGTTCTTCTCGGCCAGAAGCCGCGTGTAGGTGAACAGGAAATTGGAGTCGGTCTTCAGGTGTAGGAGTCCCCGGTCCACCAGGAAATGGCGGTAACGTTCCAGGAACCAGGTGGACGTGAGGCGTTTGCGCACGTTCTTCATCTGAGGGTCGCTGAAGGTGAGCCACAATTCGCTCACCTCGCCAGGGCCGAAAAAGCGGTCGATAATCTCGATGTTGGTGCGTAGGAAGGCCACGTTCTTCAATCCCTCGTTCAGCGCTTGCGTGGCGCCGGTCCACATGCGCGCCCCTTTGATGTCAACGCCAATGAAGTTGGTGTGGGGGAAAAGCCGCGCCAGTTCCACCGTGTATTCTCCCTTTCCGCAGCCCAGCTCCACCACGATGGGTCCGTCGTTCTGGAAATAATCCTCGTGCCAACGGCCCTTCATGTCAAATTCCCCGTCGCGGATGACCGAGAAGGGATACTGAAAAACATTCTCATAGCGGTCCATATCGGCGAACTTCGCCAACTTTCCTTTGCCCATGTCTTTCTTTTTTTCGTTTATAGATTATCGGTTATCTCGCAGTAGGTGAGTTGATTATCAGAATAAGTCCGAATGTGTCCCGGTGTCAACAAGAATAAGGCGCAGTTCGCGGTCATATTGTTGCCAAATGAGCAGCCAGTCAGAGTGAATATGGCACTCCCAGCACCCGTTGTACTTTCCTGTCAATTTATGGGGACGATATTGTTTCGGTAGTTCGCCTTTTTCTTGAAGGATGTCAAGAGTAGTAGTCAGAGCCTTAACGTCAAGACCTCTTTGGACACATCGTTTCAGCGACTTTTTGAATCGATGGGTATAAATTATTTCGTACATTGTCAGCCCAAAATTTGCTCTATGAGGTCTACAGAGTTCTTGGCATGGAAGACTCTGCCTTTTTGTATGTCTTCCAAACCTTGCTCTATGCCGCTCTTGCGTTTCAGTTTTAGCGACCATCCCATCTTTTTTGAAATGGTGCGCAGAAAACTCAAGTCAGAGTCTGGCAGCGTAAGCTGTACAGATTGGAAATCGTTGGTTGCGGTTGTCTGCATAGTCGTTGAAAGTTTAAGATTATTATGCAAAAGTACGACTATATTTTTTTATTTCTTTCCTTTTTCTGCTAAAAATCTTTAATGCCCATGCAATTCAATGTTGTGACTTTCTGAGTTTTACATAGGAAGTCGTTTCCCTGAAACTCGGAAAAGCACCAATTCATTTGGCTTTTTCTTTCTTTTTCCGTACCTTTGCACTATAATCATTTATATTATGACACTTTATCCGAAACTTATAGAAGAGGTGCTGGCCACGGTCTTGTATGCCGGCACGAAGAAAAACCTGGTGGAAAGCGGAATGTTGGCCGACACGCCGAGTGTGGCCGCACCGCAGGGTGAGGGCGATTGCTGGAAGGTAAAGGTGGTGCTGTTGTTTCCGCGCGACACCGACCCCTTTCTGAAGTCCACGGTAAAGGCTGCCGAGGCCGCCATCAAGTATCGTTGCGGCCAGGACGTGGAGGTGCAGATTGTCACCGAGTTCAAGTCGAAACCGCGCCCCGAGGTGGGAAAGTTGCTGCCCGGCGTGAAGAACATTATAGCCGTGAGTTCGGGAAAAGGCGGCGTAGGAAAGAGCACGGTGGCCGCCAACCTGGCCATAGCTTTGGCCGGCATGGGCTATAGCGTGGGCCTGCTCGACACCGACATCTTCGGCCCCTCCGTGCCCAAGATGTTCGGCGTGGAGGATGAGCGACCATACGCGGTGAAGGTTGACGGGCGCGACCTCATCTGCCCCATTGAGAAATATGGAGTGAAGCTCTTGAGCATAGGCTTTTTCGTCAGTCCCGACACGGCGACGCTATGGCGTGGCGGCATGGCCACGAGCGCGCTGAAGCAGCTCATCGGCGATGCCGACTGGGGCGACCTCGACTACTTCATCCTCGACACGCCGCCGGGAACGAGCGACATCCACCTGACGTTGTTGCAGACACTGGCCATCACCGGTGCCGTCATTGTGAGCACGCCGCAACAGGTGGCACTTGCCGATGCGCGGAAGGGCGTTGACATGTATCGCAACGAGAAAGTGAACGTTCCCATTCTCGGACTGGTGGAAAACATGGCGTGGTTCACCCCTGCCGAGTTGCCCGAGAACCGCTATTATCTCTTTGGAAAGGAGGGCTGCAAGCGGCTGGCCGAGGAATTGGGCGTGCCGTTGCTGGCGCAAATTCCCATTGTGCAGTCCATTTGCGACAGCGGCGACAAGGGGGTGCCTGCTGCCACCGACCCCGGCACCATGACGGGCCTGGCCTTCCTCAACCTGGCACAGGCCGTGGTGTCGGTTACCAATAGAAGAAACAAGGAAATGGCTGCCACAAAGATTGTGGAGGTGAAGAAGTAAATCACACGGCCTCTTTTTGGCGCTTTGCGCTCAAGGCTCTTTCCCTGATTTGCTCCAGCCGCTGGGCGGCACGGCGGCGGGTGTGGGAAATCTGGTAGCGATAGACGGCGCAGGTGGCAAAGAAGTACGCCAGGACCTGCAGCCACAGGCAGACATACTCAGAACGTATGTCCTGAAGGGTGGCGCCCATGGAGTTGATGCGTATGAAGCCGCGGATGCCGAATGTGCTTGGGAACAGCCACGAAAAGCCCTGCCAGTAGCCCGGAATGTTGCTCTGCGGCCATGATGCCCCGCTGAGGAACATAAGCGGCACGGTGGCAAAGACCACCAGCAGCATGACGTTTTCTCGATATCGCACAATACACGACACAAACATTCCGAAGAATATGCAGGCCAGCACGTATGGCACGCACAACCCCAGCAGGTCGCTCGGCCGGAAGAGCGACGTGAAATGGAAGATGCGTGGCACGGCCAGCGTGAGCCAGGCCGTCAGCACGGCGTAAATCATGAAGTAGCAAAGCGTCTTGCCCAGCACGATGCGGAAGAGGCCGTTGTAGTGGCGGCTCACGGGAACGAGGTCGCGGTAGCGGTTGTTCTCGCGGGCCGTGCCGGCAGAGAGGCCGATGCCCAGCACCAGTGTCTGCTGGATGACCAGCATGAGTACCGCCGGGATGATGAACGAGCCGTAGCCGCCCGTGGGGTTGAAGAGCTGCACCTCGTCGAAGGCCAGCGGCTGCGTGCCGATTTCCTCTTCGCGGGCGGTTACGTTGCCGGCGGCGGCTATCTGTATGTCCTTGCCCATGGCCTGCGCAATGGCGGTGGCCGTCTGGTAGATGGCCTTGTAGGTGAGCATGAGGCTCATGTCGCAATACACGCTCACGGTGGCCTGCTCCATGCGGTTGAGGCGCGTGTCGAAATCGGTGGGCAGGAGCACAATGCCGTGCACCACCTGTTTCTCTACGAGGTCGCGGGCCTCCAGCATGTCGTTGCATTTATAGGCCACCTTCACGTCGGGCGAGGCATCATATTTTCTTACGAACTGGCGGCTGATGGAGGAATGGCTCTGATCGACCACGGCCACGGGCACCTCGCGCACCACTTCGTTGTTGTAGGCCCAAGAATAAAGCAAAGGATAGAAAATCGGCACCAGCAGGAAGAAGATGAGCACGCCCTCGTCCTTGACGGTGGCTTTCATCTCCTTTGCCCAGATGTAGCAGGCGTCGTGAAGGCCTTCGTTCATCTGTTTCCATATACTTTTTCCTTGTTCCATGGTGGTCGGGGTTAATGGTTGAACGCGAGAGGGTTAGGGTATATAGACATATTCCTGCATGGCCTTGCGGATGTTGCGCATCACAAAAAGCGGCAACACAATGAAGATGCCGAGGGCCATGAAGTTGAACCATGCGATGTGCAAGGGATAGCCGTTGAACACACACATTTGATATATCATGTAATAATGTCGCAGCGGGAACAACTGCGACAGGGCTTCTATGGCTCCGTCCATGGCAAACACTGGGAAGGTGAAGCCGCCGGTGGTGAAACTGAGCACGGCCCACAACGAGCAGATGCTCATCGACATGCGCAGCGACGGCATCAGTCCGAAAGCGAACACTCCGAAACCCTGCGCGGCGAGCACGGCCAGCAGGCCCAGCAGCATGATGGTCCACGTGCCGCCGGGGTGGGGGAAGCCCAGGTGCCCGAAGAGGTACCACAGGTGTCCGTAGAAAATCGTAAGGAAGATGAGGGTCTGGGGCAACAACTTGCCAATCATGGCCACATAGATGTCGCCGCCGGCAAGGGCCATCAGCTCGTGGTTGGTCTTGAATTTCAGCTCCGTGCCTATGGAGTAGGCCGTGATGAGGAAGATGAAAAGCATGAGAATGCCCGGAATGAGCATGGTGCTCAGATAGACATTATAGTTGACCCACGGATTGCTGATGGGATGCAGGTCCACGGTGATGGGTTGCAGGAACGTGCTTATCTGACGGGCCGTGAAGCCTTTGGCCTGCATGGTGCTTTGGCCAACGGCAGCGCTGCCCAGGGTGCTGATCGTCTTCAGGTCGCGGTAGAGCAGGGCACCGGCGGTAATCGACGTGCTGCTGTAGTAGAACGAAATCTTTGGCTGGCGGCCGGCCACCAGTTGGTCGGTGGTGCCTTGGGGAATGTAGAGAAAAGCGTAAATTTCGTTACGTTGTATGGCCTGGCGAGCCGCTGCCATGCTGGGATAGCGCGACACTACGCGGCTGGCCTGGAAGGCATTGAGCCTACGGCCCAGTGCGCGGCTGGTTGAAGTATTGTCGAGGTCAACCACGCCCACGGGCATGTCGTTGGGCTGGCCGTCGTGCATGAGGTCGGTGAAGAAGAAAATCACAGCAATGGGAAACACCACCATGCAGAAACCGTAGATGGGGTTTTTCCTCAACAGTCCGCACTCGCGGCAACTGATGCTGAGGATGCGCTTGATGGCCGATTTGCGTTCTTTCACCTTTTCTCGCCGTTATTGTGTCAAAGGGCCGGAGAGGCTCAGTTGCGGATGATGAGCGACATGCCCGGACGCAGGCCGTCGAACTTCTCCACGGGCCGCGCCTTCACTTCGAAGGTCTTCAGGTCGTACTGCCCGTTGGCCTTGGTGGCCTTCCATACGGCGAAGGAGCCTTGGTCTTTCATGTAGAACACTTTCATCTTGATTTCCTTCTTGAACGCCGGGCTGTAGGCCGTGAACTCGGTGCCGGTCTTCATGCCGTTGAGCTGGTCTTCGCGCACGTTGAAGGTTCCCCACATGTCGTCCATCTGTGCAATGCTCATGATGGGTGAGCCTGTTCCCACGAGTTCGCCCACCTTGGGATAAACGCTGCTCACTTCGCCTTCCATCTGTGCGGTCTGCACGGTTTCCCTGATGTATGACCTCACCTCCTGCACGGCACCTCTTGCTCGGCTCACCTGTGCGGCCGCGGCCTTTTTCTCCTCATTGCGTGCTCCGGCCTGTGCCAGGTCGTACTGGCTTTTTGCTGCTTTCTCCTGAGCCTCCAAAGCCTTGTAGGCGGCCAGTGCCTCGTCGAGTTTCTGGGCGGTCATCACGCCTTCGTCGTAAAGTCGCTGCACGCGGTCGTAGGTCTTCTTGGCCACCTCGGCACCGGCTTTGGCCTGTTGCCAAAGCTGGTAGGCTCCTTGAATCTGCTGTTCGCGGGCACCGTTTTGTGCCATTTCACTCATGGCGGCGGCGGCTTCCACGGCACTGGTGGCCTGCGCCTGCTTGGCCTCCACTTCGGGTGCGTCGATGATGGCCAGTGTGTCGCCAACGTGGACAAAGTCGCCTTCCTTGACGCGTAGTTCAAGAATGCGCCCGGGCACTTTGCTCGACACTCTGTATTCGTCCACTTCCACTTCACCTTGAATCTCGTCGGGTGTGCGGTCCAAGGTGAAATAACCTATCAATGCTACAATCACTACTACTGCTATGAAGCCCAGAATGGCAAGCAGGATGTTGTTATGTTGTTGTTTTGCTGACATTTTTATATCTTTTTTATGAATGATTCGTGGCCGTTTTTTTTTTGAAATCCTAGGAAGACCTAGGAAAACCTAGGAACTCCCAGGAAAGCTTAATCGGCAATGCCGAGCGACCGTTTCAGCCCGGCTTGCGTGAGGCGCATGTCCACTTCGGCGTCGATTTTCTGCGTCTGTGCCTGCATCCATGCGGTCTGCGCCTCCATCACTTCGGTGGCCGTCATCACGCCCTCGGCAAATCCCAGGTTGGCGCACCGCAGGTTTTCTTCGGCTTTCTGCACGTTTCGGCATGCCATTTCGTATTTCTTCCCGGCCTCTTTCACCTTGAATTTGCTTTGGTTCACTTGCAGTTCAATCAGTTCCTCCGCCTCGGCCTGTTCCATGCGTGCTATGGTGGTGGCCGTCTTGGCCGCTTTCACCTTGTAGGCTCCTTCGTGCCAGCTCCAGATGGGCACCCGGGCCAGGATGCCGATGTTCCATGTTCCGGCGAATTTGTGCTCGAAGCCGTTATAGACACTGGGGTTGGTCACCATGTAGCCTCCCGAGATTGCCACCTGTGGCAGGAAAGCCGCCTTGGTGAGCTTCGTCACCTGTTCACTAAGGTCGGCGGCGTTTTGTAGCATACGCAATTCCGAGCGGTTCTTCCACATGTCGTACATGTTGCCGTCGGCAAACGTGGCGACGGCCATGGCGGGCAGTTCGGTTTTGTTCTCATCCTCCAGCACGATGTCGGAGTCGATGGGCAGCCCGCATTGTTGGCAGAGCAGCATCTTGGCCAGTGCCAGCCCGTCTTCGGCCTGGGTCACGGCCATTTCGGCCTCGTTCACCTTCACGCTCACTTTCAGCCCGTCGGCCCTGGTGGCAAATCCCTCGCGGATGAGCTTGCTCACGTCGCTGTCGAGTTTCTGCACCAGTTCAAGGAAACTGGCTGCCAGCCGGTTTTTGTGCTTGAGCGACACCACCAGCCAGTAGCTCTGGTCGATGTCGTAAACGGTGTTGAGCATGGCGCTCTCCGAGGCGTTGGCGGTCAGTTGTTCCGAAATATCGGCCATGTTGTTGGCGGCGGTGATGGCACCGCCCATGTAAACGGGCTGGTTGACCATGACGGCGGCGCCCATCATGTTGCGGTTGTTGGTGCGGAAGGCGCGGCGGATTTCGGCGCCCACGCCGTTGAGGGCCTCGGCCATCGGGCCCATGTACTGCCCGGCCATCTGTCCCAGGGCCTGTGCCTGCTGGGGGGTGATAAGCCCCTGCTGCGCCATGTTGGTGATGGACTGCGGCAGGGTGGCGCCCAGCTTTTCTGCGAAGGTGGTGCCCAGGTTGTTGAGGGCGTTCTTCTGGTCTTTGTTGAGCAACGACACTTCGCGGCTCAACAGCTCATATCCGCCCACGGCGTCAACCCTGGGCAGATATTTCGTGCGCGCCGCCTTCCTCGCATCGGCGGCCGCCTCTTGTTTCAGCCTTGCCACGGCCAGTTGCTTGTTGTTTCTCAGTGCCAGTGCGCGGCAGCTGTCGAGGCTTAGCACTCTTTGAGCGCCGGCAGGCACGAGCATGGCCGCCAGCGCATATAAAAGAATGGCCTTTCTCATCGTTTACTATTAGTTGAAGGTAAAGTTTCTCGACCCTATGAGGTGCCCGTCGCAGAAGATGCTCACCTTGTAGGAGCCCTCGGTCAGGAACTCGCTGATGTTCCAGAACATGGTGACGGGTGTTTCGTTGCCGGTGTATTCCACCTGTTTTTTCATGGAGTATTGAATGCTCTTGTTCTCAAAGTTGAACGTTCCGCCGTTGGTGAGCGTCTGACCGGTGGGTGTCTGAATGCGCACATACACGGTTTTCACGCCGTTGGAAGCGGTGACGTTCTTGGCGATGCTGAAGTTCACCTGCAGGTTCTTCGCCTTGTCGAGCTTCTTGGTGGCCTTGCCTTTTTTGTCGTTCATCTGCATGTTGATGCCCACGGCGTCGAGTTGTGCGGCAATGGCCACTTTCTCCGAGAGCGACGTCTTTTCCTGGTTGAGGCCCTCAATGCGCCGGGTGGCCTCCTCGTATTGCCCCCTCACGCGGGTGTTCTCCGCCGTCAGGTTCTGGTTGAGGCGGTTCAGCGAGTCGATTTCCAGCACATAGCTCCTGATGACCTCGCGGCAGGTGGCCAGCTCCTTCTTCAGCCTGGTTATCTCGCGGGCGTCGTTGGCCTTCACCTCCTTCAGCTCCTTCAGCAACCGCTGGGTCTTCAACTGCTCCTGGGTCAGCTGTTCCACTATGCTGTCGTTGCTTATCTGCATCTTCATTTCGCTGTACTGCTGGGCAAAGCGCTCATATTCGTTCTGCATCTCCTTCTTGTCCAGCTCGGCCAGCTCCTGCATGTCCTGGTTCACTTTCTTCTGGTCCTCGAGGCTGGTATAGAGAAATCCCAGCCAATAGCCCAGTCCGCCGAGGATGAGCAGCGCCAGGATGGCAAGGGGAATCCACACTTTCTTGTTCATATCTTTCTGATAACCTTATTATATAAATACAATTTCAAAAAACGATGCAAATGTAATCTATTTCTCTTAATTGGCAAAGAAAAAGCGCACCTTGTTTCCCTTTGTCGTTTGTTATTTAATATTTTTGAGGAAAAAATGAACAATCTTAACCCTTTTTGCCGGTCTTTCCGGCCCCCTTTCCAATGGTCTGAACCAATATGTGCAAACGCCCTCCCGGCGACAAATACTACTTGCCGCCGGAAGGGTGAGGAAAGGGATTCGCATTAAAGAAACAAAGGCTCCAAAGAGAGAACCTGGCAATAATTTTTTAGGGCTATTATCTATTTCATATCAAATATCTCTTTTTACTGATAATAGTAGCTTACCACATTGGCAGTTGTTCCACCTACTATTTTCCCGGAATGGAGCAATGGCCTTAAATAATCGAGGATACCACGGAGGACACCTTCTGTCAGTGTGTATCTTGTGTTTGTAAAATTGTTGTAACTATGGCAGTAGATGATAAAGAGTCCGTTGTTGTCAATCGCTGCATTTATTCCACTTATTGCCGCGTCAATGAAGTCTTGCTCTGTGTGGGTGGCATCATCGTGTAATTTTTCCACACCCCACCGCTTAATCTTCATTTTGTCTGTGTCGTGTGTGTTGACAAAATTCAAGGGGTCAGCCAATGCTCCGCTCGATGTCAAACCTCCATTGGACAGGGTATGTCCGTATGCCATGTAATCTCTAAGGGGTTCCAATAGTTCTGTTACCAAGGCTCCTTGCGATGTCACCCATCCAACGGGAAATAGTCCATTTGAAATAAAAGCCGTCAGGTATTCTTTTTCCATTATTTGTCGGAACCTTGCCTCGTCAGGATGGTCTGCTGTATTGCCCCTGCCCATCCCGTCGGCAGGGTCGGAATGGATGCCTATTTCGCAGCCCATTGCCTGATAATCCTTTAGCTTTTCTATGATGTCGTCATTGACAAGTTGGCTGTCCATAGCAAAAATCGTTGGTGTCAAGCCTTCCTCTTTCATTATTGTGATAAAGTCATATAACTGGGAACTGCTGATGGAAGCATAGCTGTTGATGTCCATTTGGAAAGACACGCACGGCTTGCGTGGCATAGAAGTGCCGTGTTGTGTAAGGACTTCAATGTAGCTTTCAGGGCCGGAGCAGCCAGCTTGCATTCCGTGTGAAGGGTCGTTGCCAACATCGCCGCCGCCTTGTCCCTCATCATTTCTAAACGTAATGTCCTTTACCGTGTTTACCGATATTTCGCTCTTGGTGCCGTTGGTCTGTGTCACCACCATTCTTCGTGTTGTTTCTTGTGCTGTAGCACAGATTGTTATTGTAATTACAGCGAAGAGAATAAATAAACGTGTTTTCATTTCTTTTCTATTTTGAAGGTTGAAAATGAGGTGCTGATGATATAGACGCCTTTGGGTTGTGATGATAGGTCGATGACGATATTTCCTTCTTTGTCGGCCTGAGTCCGCGCGACAATGATTCCGCCGGTGCTGTATGCCAGAATCGCTGTTCCTGGGCGCAATCCCCCAATTATCACACGTTCTTCGTTTATGTGGATGATAGGTGTTTCCAATTCGCCCGTGGTTATTTCATCTATGCCTGTAAGGGAAACATCACCAAAACTCAGTCTTCTGATGTCGTCGATAGGGAAGCATGCTACCGAGCTGCTTGTTGTGATGACAAGTTCGTCATCATGGAATGTGATGATCGGTTCCTCGCTAAAGATGAAACCCGTTTTGCTTTCATCAGTTTTTTCTACCCAAATGCCATCGTCTGCCATGATGGGAACGGTCGAACAAAAAAGATGATAGAGGAGCATGACCATAATGGACACCTTCCTTCCGTGGTGGGTGAAGGGTGTCTTGTTCTTCTCTTTTATGAAAAAATCAAGATGCAAATGAAGAAATTCCATTGCAGGGTAATGATTGTAAGCCGCCTACTTGCTCCCCAATTCGACAAATAAATAAGTAACGTTTGGAAATAAAAAAGACGTGGGAGTTTGTTCTTCCGTGCTCATCCCTATGTTCAGGCCTTCGCATTGCCCCCAAGTAAGGATAAGCAACGCAAGCCAGCCCACGCCGAGCGATATTATAAAACTCGGCATGCCAATAACCAAAACAAGCTGATTTGGTTAAAAAGTATGGCCGGGGATATAATACACCCACGCAGACGCTTCAGTTGCATTATCTGTCGTACTTGGATTCAAAGTTGCGAAGTTTGAACATACAGACAGTAACGTCGTGAAAACGTCCTTTCCCCATGCCCTTTCAGACATTTCAGTCCTTAAGGTTCTGGGATTCCATCGATGTCTCGACCCGCCCTCGACATTTCCTATAGCCTGTGAAGGCTGGGATGCTCTGACTGGCTTGGTCGAGTGCAAAGTTACAAATTATTTATATATTTCCCTTCTTTTTTCTGATTTTTTTTCAAAATAAACATGAATTTGATATAACTGGGGGTACACGTGCAAAACTCCCATACAAAATGGTTGAGGGACGGGCATGTCCATGAGGCGGCCGAACCACACACTGGCGTTTAGCAGCCAAGTCGATTCTTCGGCTTCCAATTGACATTCAAATTCAGCATATTCAAAAGATTTTTTATTCTTTATTTTGGTGGATAGCGGCATGGATAAAAACCGGTAATTTTTTTTGACAAAACGGGCGGTTTTTCGCCGTTTTTGTAAGTTGTTGAATTTCAGCGGTTTGTAAATGCAGTAAGTTTTGACGGCAAATTTCGGGCAGAGATTTGCCAATTCTCTCCCCTCAATTTGCCAATTCTCTCCCCTCAATTTGCCGTCAAACCTCCTGCGATAACCCAAAAACCATGAAAAATCTTGACAAAATGAGCGTGAGGCGTAGCGCTAAACGAGAAGCGCTGCGCTAAATGAAAAATGATAAATGACAAATGACAAAGTAGGCGGCTGCCACGATACCGGAGCGCATAAACACCAATTCTCCTTTTGTAAACAAATCACAGGTTAAAAAAACCACGGACAACCACGGACTGACACAAAAAAACGAAAGTCCGTGAAAGTCTGTGTTCACCCGTGATTGAAAAAAGTTACGAAGCGTAGGGACATACTTTATGTATGTCCGAAAGAAGGTGTGATGGCGTGTCATCTTTTGAGGCGTGCGGACATACATAAAGTAAGTCCCTACACCGGAATCATTTACAGATGGAAAATCGAAAAAATCCGTGTCAGTCTGTGTTTATCCGTGGTTGAAATAAGACCATCGTTGGTTTAAAAAGTCCGTGATAGTCGGTGTTCGTCCGAGGTTAAAAAATGCTTTGTTCGTCCGAGGTTAATGAACTCCTAAACTCCAAAACATAAGTGAGCTTGAGGAACTTGAATAAAAAGAATTGGCACTAATTTTCAATGATTAGTGCCAATTTGAATTTACTCCCACACCACGAGCTCGCGGGGCAGGGTGATGACCTTGAGGCGCTCGAACCATACGCGCGAGGAGCCGGCCACATGCTTTGTGGTGTGTCCGCTGATGATGTAGTAGCTGGCGCTGTATTCGTCCATGAGTTTCGAGAACACCTGCTTGATGCGCGAGCATTTCTCGTTGATGGCGTTGTCGAGCGGGTTGGTGAGGTGGTCCACGGTCTCCAGAATCTTGTTCTTGTCCATGATTTTGGCGGTGGCCATGTATAGCCGTGCCAGTTCGTCGCGGTAGTTGGCGAGCCGTTTGAACTCAATGCCCTCGGGATGAGCGAGGAAGAGCAGATATACGGCCTTGTGGATGGGCTGCAGCTCCACCTCCTGGTTGCCGTATCCCGGCAGCAGCATGGTGAAGTCTTTCTTGATGACGAGCTTGCTGAGCCTTCCCCTGGCGGCCTCGATGCGCAGTTCCTCGAGCAGGGGCACGCCGAGGGCATGCAGCAGCAGGTCGTTGCGCTCCATCTCGTGCAGGCGTGTGGCCAGTTTCTGCAACTGTGCCGCCATCTGCTCGGCCACGGATTGGTTGTTGTCGGTAGTATTCATGCCCTTGTCTTAATCATCGTTTTCAATGAGCATGTCGGCAGCTTTCTTTTTCAGCCAATCTTTCCATTTCCCTAAGATGTTCGGTTCTTCCTTCGCCGCTGGCCTGGGGGCAGTCTCCTGTGGCTTTTCTTCCTGTGGTATCTCGGCAGGTGCCTGCGGTTCAGGTTCTTCCTCGGCTTCCACGGGCTGTTCGATGACCGTTTCCACGGGTGTTTCTTCCGCTATCTCTTTTTCCTCTTCTTCCTGCGGTTTTTCTTCTTCGGGAGGCGTTTCGCCCTTCAGTTTTTCGTGCAGCTGCCTCATGGCTTTCTTCACGGGCTTGTAGAGTTTCGGAATGAGTTCCTCGTAAAACTCGTCGTCGTCCTCGTTGCGGCTCTTGGGCCGTTTGTCGGTGCGTATGTCGTCTTCCATTCCCGTTGCCAGGATGGTCACCTTGACGTCTTCGCCCAGCGACTCGTCGGTGGACGTTCCCCAGATGACCTCGATGTTGGCGTCGAGCAGGTCGAAGAAGTCGTCGATTTCCTGCAGCTCCCTCACGAAGATGGGCGCCTCGCTGCTTGAGTAGATGTTGAACAGGATGCGCTTGGCCTTTCCGATGTCGTTGCCATAGAGCAGTGGCGAGTCGAGGGCGTTCATGATGGCGTTTTCCACGCGGTATTGTCCGCTGGCCCTTCCCATGGCCATGATGGCCCCTCCGCCGTCTTTCATGGTTGTCTCCACATCGCGGAAGTCGAGGTCGATGCCTCCGGCGCTGTGTACGGTGATGAGCTCCGAGATGCCCTTCACGGCGTCGCCCAGTATGTTGTCGGCCCTTTTGAACGCCTCTTTCACCGAAATGTCGGAGTCGCCGTAAACGTCGCACAGCCGTTCGTTGTTGACGATGAGCAGCGCATCCACGTTCTTTCTCAGCTCATCGACGCCTCGTAGGGCCTTGATGATTTTCCGCTTCTTCTCGAAATAGAACGGAATGGTGACCACTCCCACGGTGAGAATGCCTTTTTTCTTTGCGATGCCGGCCACCACGGGCGCGGCTCCTGTTCCCGTTCCTCCGCCCATGCCGGCTGTGATGAAGGCCATTTGCGTGCCGTCGTCGAGCAGCCGCTCAATGTCGGCCACGGTACATTCCGCCTCCTTGCGCCCCAGTTCGGGGTTGGCGCCGGCGCCCAGTCCTGTTTCTCCCAGCAGGAGCTTCTTGGGCACGGAGAGTTCCGAGAGCTGCTTGCTGTCGGTGTTGAGCACGGCGAAGGTGACGCCCTTGATGCCCTCGTCGTACATATTTGTCACGGCGTTGCATCCTCCTCCGCCAACGCCTAATACCTTTATGATGTTCTGCGAACGGTCTTCCACCGGCAGGTCGAAATCCACCAGCGGTTCAATCTTCATGTTGTCGTCATTCTTGTTTCTTGCCATGGGGTCTGTTGTTTACGGGTGATGAAATGGTTGCCGCCACGATGTGCGGCAATGATGGTTGTGGCCGGGTCGGCGGCAGCTCGGCCCGGAATTGTGTGCAAAGATACGAAAAATATTGTTTACGGCCATCCCTTCGCAAGGCTTGCGAAGGATTTTTCCATTTGGGATAATTCTACAGGTGTGCCGTTCCTTCTTGTCAATGTCAAAAGAAAACAGTCCATCCCGCTTTTTTTTGCGGGATGGACTGTTTTGGAATATTATTGCCCCGTGTAAGTCAGAGGCTTTCTGCGGTCAAGAACCGAAGGATGGCTTATTCCTTCACGCGCTGCAGGTAGCTGCCGTCGCGCGTATCGACCTGCACCAGTTCGCCTTCCTCGATGAACAGGGGCACGCGGATTTCCACGCCTGTCTCGAGCGTTGCAGGCTTGGTGGCGTTGGTGGCGGTGTCGCCCTTCACTCCCGGCTCGCTGTGGGTGATGCGGAGCACGGTCTTCACCGGCATTTCGGCGTAGAGGATGGTGTTGGTGTCGGCGTCGCTCACCACTTCCACGATGTCGCTCTCCTTCATGAAGTCAACGCCCGTGATGAGGTCCTTGGCAATGGGAATCTGGTCGTAGGTCTCCTGGTTCATGAAGATGAAGTCCTCGCCTTCCTGATACAGGTACTGGTAGGCTCGGCGCTCCACGCGCACGTCCTCGAGGGCCTCGCCGATGTTGAAGCGCTTTTCCAGCACGCGGCCGCTGACCACGTCCTTCAGGGTGGTGCGCATGATGGTGTTACCCTTGCCCGGCTTCACATGCAGGAAGTCGATGCAGAAATACAGCTTTCCGTCCATGCGGATGCATGTGCCTTTCTTGATGTCTTGTGATTTAATCATAATGAGTTATTTATTGGTTTATTTTCCTGTTTCGGGCGCAAAGGTAGTAAGAATTTGGAAAAAAACATGAAAAAACGGCGTAAAAGTTGCATAAAACTTTGTCATTTGAAAAATTATGTGTACTTTTGCACCCCAAATCCATCCCTTTGGGGTGGAAAGAGGCGAAAATAACAACAAAATAAACATATAATCGACAATGAAAAGAACATTTCAGCCGCACAACCGCCGCCGCGTGAACAAGCATGGTTTCCGCGAGAGAATGGCAACGAAGAACGGCCGCCGCGTGCTTGCCGCACGCCGTGCCAAGGGACGTAAGAAACTTTCTGTCTCAGACGAGCACCACGGCAAGTAATCGCACGTGGACTAACGACAAGAAAACAGGAAGAAGCAGACCCGGAGTTTGCTTCTTCCTGTTTTTTTCGCCTTCTGCCGGGTGTAAAACGCATTTTCTTGGTGGAAGTGATGGTGTAATAAAAAAAAATATGTAATTTTGCCAACAAATTACAAAACGATTGCTCGATGAAGGCAACAACATTCTTCAAGAAGATATTCAGCCCCATGCTGTGGCTCAATTTCGTGGCCATGGCCTGCGTTACCGTGGCCCTGTGCTTCGCCGTGAAATACGGCATTGACTTCTACACCCACCACGGCGAGAAAATCCGCGTGCCCAACGTGAAAAACAAGTCGTTTGCCGACGCCGAGAAAATTCTCGACAACTGCGGCCTGCAGATACAAATCAGCGACACCGGATACGTGAGGGCGCTGCCCCCCGACTGCATCCTTGAGCAGAGCATCACGCCCGGCGACGTGGTGAAGTCGGGCAGGGTGGTCTATGTCATCATCAACGCCTCGAACACGCCCACGCTCACCATTCCCGACGTCATCGACAACAGTTCCTACCGCGAGGCCAGGGCCAAGCTGGAGGCCATGGGATTCAAGGTGGGCGAGCCGCAGTTTGTGAACGGCGAAAAAGACTGGGTCTATGGCATCAGGGTGAAAGACAAACTCTTGAGCAACGGCCAGAAAGTGTCGGTCGATGCACTGCTCATCATCCAGGTGGGCGACGGCATGCGTGACCTTAACGACACCTCGGTCTATTACACCCAGCCCAGTGATTATTACGAAGACGAAACCGAGAGTTTCCATCCCAGGAACAGCGAGTCGGAGGCCGACGACTTTGAGCCGGTGCCCGAGACCGACGACTTTGAACCCGTGCCCGAAACCGACGACTTCGTGCCCGTGCCCGAAGAGCAGCAGCCATGAACGAGGAACAGTTTGACGATATCGACCTGCTGGAAGAGGGCGACGAGGCGGGCGGCGACGGACAGCTCTATGAGCACTTCCGCTTCTCGGCCGATGCCGGGCAGGTGGCCGTAAGGGTGGACAAATTCCTTCTTGAACACCTGCCCCACAGCAGTAGAAGCCGCATCCAGAAAGCCGCCGACGCCGGCATGATCTTCGTGAACGGAAAGGCCGTGAAGAGCAACTACAAGGTGCGGCCGCTCGACGTGGTGACCATGATGATGGACCGGCCGCGGCACGACGACACCATCGTGCCTGAGGACATCCCGCTCGACGTGGTCTATGAGGACGACGTGCTCATGGTGGTGAACAAGCCCGCCGGCATGGTGGTGCATCCGGGGTGCGGAAACTATAAGGGCACACTGGTGAACGCCGTGGCCTGGCATCTGCGCAACATGCCTTCCTACGACCCCAACGACCCCGAGGTGGGGCTGGTACATCGCATTGACAAGGACACCAGTGGACTGCTGCTCGTGGCAAAGACACCCGAGGCAAAGTCGGAACTGGGAAAACAATTCTACAACAAGACCACGCACCGCAGCTATCAGGCACTGGTGTGGGCCAATTTCACCGACGACAACGGCACCATTGAGGGAAACATTGCCCGCGACCCCAGGGACAGGCTACGCATGGAGGTGTTCAGTCCAACGTCGGACATCGGCAAGCCCGCCGTCACCCATTATCGCGTGGTGGAACGCTTCGGCTACACCACACTCGTGGAGTGCGTGCTCGAAACAGGACGCACACACCAGATAAGGGCGCACATGAAACACATCGGCCACCCGCTCTTCGGCGACGAGCGCTACGGCGGCACCGAAATATTGCGCGGGGAGCGGTCGGCTTCCTACAAGGCATTCATTCAGAACTGCTTCAAACTGTGCCCCCGACAGGCACTTCATGCACAGACACTCGGATTCGTCCACCCCGTGACGGGCCGGCAGATGGACTTCGACAGCCCCTTGCCCGCCGACATGGCGGCACTGCTCGGCAAGTGGCGCGCATTCATTGCCGGAACCAACAGGGACACCTTTGAAGAATAAAACAGCACACATATTTATATTATTATAGAGTAATGGAAAATTTTAAGCGAATTATTGCCATCGTCTGCGGCGGCGACTCCTCGGAGTATGCCGTGTCGATGCGCTCTGCTCAGGGACTCTTTTCTTTTTTCGACAAAGAACGTTATCAGGTATATATCGTCGTGGTGCGCGGAATGGACTGGCACGTCAACCTGCATGACGGCACGACGGCGCCCATCGACCGCAACGACTTCTCGTTCCAGGAGGACGGAAAGCTCGTGATGTTCGACTATGCCTACATCACCATCCACGGCACGCCGGGTGAGAACGGCATCCTGCAAGGATATTTTGAACTCATCCACCTGCCGTATTCCACCAGCGGGGTGCTGGTGGAAGCCATGACCTTCGACAAGTTCGTGCTCAACCAGTACTTGCGCAGCTATGGCGTGAGCGTGGCCGAGTCGCTGCTTATTCGCAAGGGCTACGAGGAACTGGTGAGCGACGACGAGATAGAGGAACGCATCGGCATGCCCTGTTTCGTGAAGCCCGCCGCCGACGGCTCCAGCTTCGGCGTGAGCAAGGTGAAGAACAAGGACCAGCTGGCTCCGGCCATCCGCAAGGCCATGATGGAGAGCGACGACATCATGGTGGAAAGCTTCCTTGAAGGAACCGAAATCTCCATCGGCTGTTACAAGACGCGCGAAAAGGAAGTGGTGCTGCCGCCCACCGAGGTGGTGTCGAGCAACGAATTTTTTGACTACGACGCCAAGTACAACGGACAGGTGCAGGAAATCACGCCGGCACGCATCAGCGACGAACTGACCAGCCGCGTGAAGCAAATCACCAGCCACATCTACGACATCCTGCATTGCAACGGCATCATACGCATTGACTACATCATCAGCCCGCAAGGACGCATCTCGATGCTTGAGGTGAACACCACGCCCGGCATGACACCCACCAGCTTCATTCCCCAGCAGGTGAGGGCCGCCGGCCTCGATATCAAGGACGTGCTCACCGACATTGTGGAAAACCAGTTCATTTAGCTTTCCCCCTTTCAACCGATTGACGAAAAATGATGAACGACGAATTACGACCTTTTGACGCCATCAGGCCCTTTGAGCCGGAAGAGCTGCCCGCCGTCTTCGAGCGCCTCCTTGCCGACCGGCAGTTCCTGCAAGTGCTCAACTACCTTTACCCGGGCGTCCCCGTGGAGGCCATCGCCGCCAAGATGCGGGGTTGCAAAAGCTGCCTCGACTTTCAGAAAGCCTTTTGCTACGACTTCCTGAAAAAACTCATGGCCGGCGTGAGCCACGGCTTCGATATGGACTCCTCGACACTCGACACGTCGCGCCGCTACACTTTCGTGAGCAACCACCGCGACATTGTGCTCGACTCGGCACTGCTCGACGTGCTGCTTATCGACAACGGCTTCAACACAACCTGTGAAATAGCCATTGGCGACAACCTTCTGGCGCTGCCCTGGGTGAAAGACCTGGTGCGTGTCAACAAGTCGTTCATCGTGGAGCGCTCGCTTCCGCCGCGACAGATGCTCGTGGCCAGCAAGCGCTTGTCGGAATACATGCACTACGTGGTTGCCAAGAAAAACGACAACCTGTGGATTGCCCAGCGCGAGGGCCGGGCTAAGGATTCCAACGACCGCACGCAGCCCGCCATCCTCAAGATGATGGCCATGGGCGGCGAGGGAACAGCTGCCGAAAGGCTTCTGCAGCTACACATTGTGCCCCTGGCCATCAGTTATGAGCAAGACCCCTGCGACTTCCTGAAAGCCCGCGAGATGCAGCTACGCCGCGACATTCCAGGATGGAAGAAGTCGCCCACCGACGACATTGTTTCCATGAAGACCGGCATCATGGGCGAGAAAGGGCAAGTTCACTATCATTGCGCTCCCTGCATCGACGAATGGCTTCAGTCGCTGCCCGCCGACACGCCGAAGGGCGCATTCTTCGACCTCGTGGCCGCCCGCATCGACGAGCAAATCCATTCCAACTACCGCCTGTTCCCCTTCAACTATGTTGCCCTCGACATGCTCAATTCTCAGCATGCCTTCGCCAACAAGTACACCGACGACGACAAGCAGCGCTTCACCGACTATGTGGCCCGTCAGCTTGCGAAGATTGACGATGTGGAGAACAAGGACGACGACTTCCTCACCGAGTGCATCCTTACGATGTATGCCAATCCTGTGGTCAACAAGATGACCGCCCTTTAGTTCTCACCTTCCACCAGCCATGATCCGCAAATTGCTGCCGCTGCTCCTGCTTTTTGCCGCCTGCACCACCGAAGATTATGAAACGGGCGACGGCGACCTGTCGTTCATGCGTGCCGACTTTGCCGAGGTTTATACCAACTCCAAGTCGCAAATGGTGAGCGCCATGACCGACGAGGGCGACAGCCTGGTCTTCGACAAGCCCTTGGAGGTGAAATGGGTTTCCACGCCCGACTCGTGCTACCGCGTCTTGCTCTATTACAACCGCAAGGACGAGAAGGTGGAACCCCTCTCGGTGCAGCAAGTGGCCACGCCGGGATTGAAGAAACACAATAACAAGGTGCCCATGGACCCGCTTTCGGTTGAAAGCTCGTGGAAAAGCACCAATGGCCGCTATTTCAACCTGGGACTGGTGTTGAAAACGGCCGGCGACATCGGCGACAAGAAACATATGATAGGGATTTCCGTTGATTCCGTGAAAATCCACGATGACGGTTCCTGCCGTTATGTCCTCACCCTTCGCCACGACCAGAACGACATTCCCCAGTATTTCTCCCATCCCCTTTATCTCAGCATCCCTCTGAAGTCGCGTAGCATGCCCCTTTCAGTCGGCGACACCCTCCTGCTTCGTGTCAACACCTTCAGCGGGATGAAAGAACTCATTTTACCCTTTTGAAGATGAAATCCCTGCGCTTTTACGCTTTCTTCCTGCTGCTGCCCTGCCTGCTTCTTGATGCCTTGCAGGGGCTGGCGGTTGACATTCCCAAGGGAACGTTCTATTTCGACAATTCCAGAACCCGCTATCCCACGGTGAAATTCACCTACGGCACCAACGACCCTGCCGTTTCCTACATTGTGCAGATGACCGACGAGGGCGACAACATCTGGTCGATAACCTTCGACGAAGCAGTGCCCAACATGTACCGCTATTTCTTTTCCGGCACTTCGATGGAGGTGGGAACCTGGCAGATGTCGTTCTACGACTTGAAGGAATACGTCAGCAAGACGCTCAACGAATACCGTACGGCCACCTGTGATTATCCCATCCCCGTGGGGGCGGTATTCACGCCGCAGTCGGGCGACAACTGGGCGCAGGGCGAATGGAAGGCGGCCGGCGGCGGCGATTTGCCCGCGTGGTCGGGAACGCTCCCCGTGCTTTTCATCAATACGGAAAAGGCGGTGACCTCGAAAACAGAATATGTCTCGGGAACTTATTACATCGACCCCTTGGGAATAGAGGGCTACCAGCCGCTGGGCTCCAGCACCAATCCTCTGCCACTGCTTATCAAGGGCCGGGGCAACTACACTTGGAAAGACTTCCAGAAAAAGCCTTATCGCCTGAAACTGGAAGAAAAGGCCAAGCCTCTGGGAATGAAGAAGAGCCGACATTTCACCCTTTTGGCACATGCCGACGACGATCTGGCCTTCCTCCGCAACACAGTAGGCTTTGAGCTAAGCCGCCTGCTCGGGTTGAAATACACTCCCGAACAGGAACCCGTTGAGGTGGTGCTCAACGGCGACTACATCGGCCTCTATATGCTGACGGACAAAATCAGGGTTGACAAAAACCGCGTGAACATTGTGGAACAAGCCGACCAGCAAACCCATCCCGACAGCATCACCGGAGGGTGGCTCGTGGAAATCGACAACTATGAGGAGAACGGCCAGATAAGGATGAAAGAGGGCAACGGCGCCGACCTGCGCTTTACGCTCCACACGCCCGAAGTGCTCTCGAACGAACAGCGCGAATACATCGTTTCACTGTTGACGGCCACCGACCAGGCCATCTACAACAGCAACAAAAACAGCCAGCTTTGGGAACAGTACATCGACATGGACTCGCTGGCACGTTTCTACATTGTTCAGGAGGTGATGGACAACGCCGAGTCGTTCCACGGCAGTTGCTTCATCCACAAGGAGATGGGCAGCAACACAAAACTCATTTTCGGCCCGGTGTGGGATTTCGGCAATGCCTTCCATCGCGGCTACGACCGCTTCGTGTGGCAAGACCCGCCTTTCGGACAGAACTGGATTGGCGAAATAGCCCGTTATCCGCGGTTCCAAGAGCGCGTGAAAGCCATTTGGCAACCTTTCCTCGGCATGAAATACCCTCACTTGGAGGCATTTATCGACCAGTTCATCAACAAGATTTCCGCCGCTGCCGCCTGCGATGCCCGTCGCTGGCCGCAATATGGCACGTCGGATGCCCGTGGCCGTGCTATGGAATTTAAGCAGCGCATGGCCCGCAAAGTGGACTTCCTGCGCGGGCAGTGGGGCAACGGCGTGGTCAGTATTCTTAGTGTGGAAACGGCCGAACAGGTGCGCGACACCTGGCAGACGCTCGACGGGCGACGCCTCAACAGCCGTCCCACCCAGCGCGGCGTCTATCTGCACAATGGCCGGAAAGTCATTGTGTCGGGAGCGCATAATCCATAAAATCAGTCCCTCTCTTCCCCAAAAGGGGAGGGGAGGGACCGTTCAGCTAACTTGTTCCTGCTTTTTTTTCCGTGAACGTCATTCCTTCATCACGCGTGCGCTGATGATGTGAATGTCGGTGAGTGGGCGGTTGAAGTCGTCCACCGGCATCAGTTGTATGCGGTCCACCACGTCGAGGCCCTCCACCACCTCGCCGAAGACCGTGTATTGCGTGTCAAGGTGCGGTGCACCGCCAATGCGGAAATAGGCATCCTGTAGTTCTTGGGGGAAGGTCACCGACTTGTGGGTGTCGCGGAAAATCCTTTCCTCGGCGTCTTCCAGCATGTTGGCATCGAAGCGACGGCCCGTTACGATGTAGAACTGGCACATCGACGACTCCCACTTCGGGTTGGTCTGGTTGCCCTCGCGGGCGGCGGCCAGGGCACCCTTCTTGTGGAAGAATTGCGGCCACTTGATTTCAGCCGGAATCTTATGGGTTTCATAGCTTCCCGAGCCGAGCTGTTCGCCCGGACGTGCATGGCGGGTGGCGCTGTCGCCGGTCTGCACCATGAAGCGGTTGATGACGCGGTGGAAGAGCACCCCGTCGTAGAAGCCCTTTTCCACCAGTTTCAGGAAGTTGTCGCGGTGCTGCGGCGTTTCGTTGTAGAGGGCCAGCACAATGCGGCCGCTGTCGGTCTCCAGCACCACTTTCTTACATTGGCTCAGGTCCTGGGCGTGGAGGCCCAGGGACAAGAGCACAAGGATAAATGATAATAATGACTTTTTCATCAGTTGTGAATTTGTTTACTATTTTACCACTTGCTATTATGATATGGTGATAGTAAAAAGTCAAATCGTAAATGGTTAATAGGCTTCGCCTTCGGCAATTTCCTTTTTGTCGATTTTCTTCCTGTCGAGGGCATGCCAGGCGTAGGCAATGTAAGCCAGCACAAACGGTATGAGCAGGCTCACGATGGCCATGGTGCGCAGGGTGAACTCCGAGCTGCAGCTGTTGGCAATGGTGAGCGAACTCTGCAGGTCGGCCGTCGAGGGATAATACGCCGTTTGGTTCCATCCGGCGGCCAGCAGCAAGGCCAGCACCGTGAGCACCGTGCCGATGCCTGCTGGCCAGATGCCTTTCACATAATTCTTTGTCAAGATGGTCTTGCCGATGCCGTAAAGCACCAGTACCACGCCTATGAGCAGCAGTGCGAGCAGATACCACATCTGGGTGAAGTTATGCCAGTATTTCATCGGCTCCATGTAAATTTCGCCCGTGTCGGCCTGCCATGCGTAGCCGTCCTTGAGCAGCAGGTGGACAAGGTAGGCCACGAAGAGGAGCACGAAGGGCACGACGGTTCCGATGAGGCGCACCGACCCGCGGCTTCGAATGTCTTCATCGGCCACGTTGTTCATCACATAGAGAATGCCCAGTGTGCGCGTTAGGAACACCACGGCCAGGCCAAACACCAGCACCCACGGGTTGAGCAGCGCATCGAGGCCGTGCGAGGCGTTGGCCCACCGGCTGATGATGGGCGCTATGGCTCCCGCATCGGTGAGGTTGGCTTTCTCAACGATGAAGTTGCTGCCCTCGAAGAAGGTGGCCACGGCACCGCCCAGCAGCAACGGAGCCAGCAAACCGTTGAGCACCAGGAAGAACTGGAAAGTGCGCGCACCGAGCAGGTTGCCCAGCTTGTTTTGGAACTCATAGCTGACGGCCTGCAACACGAAGGTGAACAGGATGATCATCCACAACCAGTAGGCACCGCCGAAACTGGTGCTGTAGAACAGAGGGAACGAGGCGAAGAATGCTCCGCCGAAGGTGACCAGCGTGGTGAACGTCAGTTCCCATTTGCGGCCTGTGGAGTTCACCACCAGCCGTTTGCCCTCTTCCGTCCAGCCCAGCGAGCGCATACACGAGTTGGCACCCTGCACAAACATCAGGAACACCAGCAGCGCCCCGAGCAATGAGACCAGGAACCACCAATAATGTTGCAAGAAAGAATACATCTGTTGTGAAACTTGAAATTCCATAGTGTGCTATCGATTGATTGTTGCGGTTGTCAGGCCTGGGCGGTGTGCTCAGGGCCTTTCTTGATTTGTTTGAACATGATGCTGATTTCCACGGCAAGCATGGTGGTGAACAGCAGCAGGAAGATGAAGAAGGTGAGTGCCACCGAGCCCGACGGCACATCAGACACCGACGCCCCCACGGGCAGCATGTCCTGGATGGTCCACGGTTGGCGGCCAAATTCGGCCACGAGCCACCCGCTCTCGCTGGCAATGTAGGCCAGCGGCACCAGTGCGATGGCCGCCCACTGGAGCCAGCGCGGCCTCGTGATGTCCTTTTTGTAGATGAAGAACAGCACCACGGCAAAGAACAGGATGAAGAGGCACCCCAGCCCCACCATGATGCGGAAGGCCCAGAAGTTCACGGGAATGAACGGCACCAGCTCGCTCTTGTCCTTGATGTATCCGTAGCCGAAGTACTTGAAATTGTCGTCGATGACCTTCGCCTGCATCTGCGCCTCCGCCTCGTTGCCGCCGGCCTTCGCCTTGCGGTAGGCGGCCAGTGCCGTTACGGCCTTCTTGCCCATCTCTATCTTTTCGTCGAAAGAGGGCTCGCGTGTGCCGTCGGGCCGTTCATAGCCCTCCCAGAGCTGCTTGATGCCCGGCACGTAGCCGTGGAAATCGCGTGTGGCCAGGAACGACAGCATGTTGGGCATGGCAATGCGCAGCGGCGGCTCGTCCTCGCTCAGGTAGTCGGGCTGGGCAAACGGGTTCACCCATGCCACCGCCGTGAGGCCCTGGTCGGTGCCGCCGTCGTAGAGTGCTTCCATGGCAGCCAGCTTCATGGGCTGCTTTTGTGCCACCTGATAGGCGCTTTCGTCGCCGGTAATGGCGGCCAGCAACGAGGCCACCAGTCCCACGATGGCTCCGATTTTGATGCTTTGTAGCGACATTTCGCGCTCGCGTTTTTTCAAGAGGAACCAGCAGCTGACGGCCACCACGAACACGGCCCCGATAATCCAGGCCGAGATGACGGTGTGGCAGAACTTCATCACGGCGAAGGGCGAGAGGGCCACGTCGAAGAACGACACCATCTCGTTGCGCACCGTGTCGGCGTTGAACTCGCAGCCCACGGGGCACTGCATCCACGCATTGGCCACCAGAATCCACCATGCCGAGATGGTGGCACCAAGGCCGGTGAGCCACGTTGATGCCAGGTGGAAGCCGCGCGACACCTTGTTCCAGCCGAAGTACATCACGGCCACGAAGGTGCTTTCCATGAAAAAGGCCACGATGCCCTCGATGGCCAGCGGCGCACCGAAGATGTCGCCCACGAACCATGAATAGTTCGACCAGTTGGTGCCGAACTCAAACTCCAGGATGATGCCCGTGGCCACGCCCATGGCAAAGTTGATGCCGAAGAGCTTTTGCCAGAAGCGCGACAGGTCTTTCCAGAACACCTTCCCCGTGCGGTAATAGCACGTCTCCATGATGCCCATGATGACGGCCAGGCCGAGCGTCAGGGGCACAAACAGCCAGTGATAGATGGCGGTGAGCGCAAATTGCGCACGCGACCAGTCAATCACGCCCGAATCGATGTTTAACAACAAATTAGTCATAATACATTGTTTATCAATTATTTTTACTTTTCACTCACATTTTCCGCTTGCTGACGTGATGCATCACGTCCCTACATGAGGCGGGGCTGGCGGCAGCAAATTTTTCACTCTTCACTTTTCACTCTTCACTTTTAAATGGCGGCAGCAAATTCTTCACTCTTCACTTTTCACTCTTCACTTAATCTCATTTCCAGTTGCTCCGACACATATTCGGCCTCGTGGCCCGCCCCGGCCTCTTGCTTGATATGGTTGGGGAAGAAGAACAACTTCAGCACGAAAAAAATGATGAACAGCTTGATGAGGATGACAAGCCACAGCGTCTTGCCAAGAGTCATTTCGCGGAAACCATCGTAATACAAATGGAAGGCGCGACTCCAAAAACCCGCTTTTTTCGTCATAGGTGAAAGTTTCCGCAAATATAGATATTTTCTTTTATTCGACAAAGGATTTTTGCAAGATTTCTTACTTTTCCTTTTCTCAGGTAGGCAAACCCCGTGGTTTTATGGGCAACGACTGCAGTCCTACTTCTTTTCTTTTATGGTCGGACTGCAGTCCAACTGCGGAACGGACTGGAGTTTTTTGCGGTTTGGACTGCAGTCGTTTGCGGTCTGGACTGGCGCCATGCACGGGAAGGGCTAAAACTAAATGAAAGTTAAAGTCTGTTGGCATTTCGCCCTTTGATGTGTCTTATAAGTGAAAACCGGAGAAAATGGACGAAAACGCATTTCAACAGATGGCCCCCGGGCTGTGGCAGAAAGCCTTGCAGACCGGCCTGAGCCTCGGGGCAACCGCCGAAGAAGCCGAAGACACGGCGCAGGATGTGATGCTCCGCCTGTGGCAGATGCGCCACTCGCTCCACCGGTTCCGCTCTCTCGAGGCTGTCTGCGTGGTGATGGCGCGCAACATGACGCTCAACAACCGGCGCAGACAGCCAATTTTGTCGCTGGGGCCGCAGGCCGAGGGAGCCGGGGAATGGCGCCCCGACCGCATGATGGAGGAAAAGGAAGACGAGGAATGGCTCGAAAGGCAGATGAGCCTGTTGCCGTCAACACAACACGCCATCCTGCACCTGAGGCAGGTGGAGCACCGCACCATCGGCGACATTGCCGCATTGTTGGGCATCGGCGAGCCATCGGTGCGCACGCTGCTCTCGCGTGCCCGCCATACATTATTGGAAGAAATAAAGCGAAGGAGGTAGATGATATGGAGAGAAACAACAATTTTAACCGTGTGGAAGAGCTCTTGCAACGGTTCATGGACGGGCAGACCACCCTCGACGAGGAGCGCGAGCTGGAGCGCTTCTTCCGTCAGGCCCGCCTATTGCCTGAGAATTTGCAACCCTATGGGGAGATGTTCGCCTGCTTTGATAACGGCTTGAAACTGCCCGGGGAAACAACCGGAAGGAGCGGCCGTCGCAAAACCCTGTGGCGAACCGTAGCGGCGGCGGCTATCGTAGCGGCCGTGGCGGGGGGATGCTGGTTGCACGGGCATCATCAGCCGGTGACGCCGGTGGCACCCCAAAAGCCGGTGCCGGCAGTGGCCGAACATAAGAAAATCGACGCAGACCCCGGGCCACCCCTTGCCGACAATAAGGAACAAACGGCGCAGGCCGTGAAGCAGGTGGGGCGCCGCTCGCATAGCGGCAGGCCGGCGCATGGCACCCTGCACCCTGTAGAAAAGGGTGGGGAAGGGCCGGAGCCCGTTCTCAATGCTGAAAGGCATGAGAATGTTCAGAAAGTATCGCCTCCCATTCCGCAAACCGAAGAGCTCATGCCGTCAGCAGCCTCCCTTCCCGTATCCGAGGAAGCACGACGGGCACTGGAGGAACTGGAACGGGCACAACGCGAAACGCAACAGGTCTGCCGGAAAGTGAGGTTTACACTGGCCGAAATGCTCGACGCCATGATGGGTGCCGAGGGCTATTCCTGCGTGAGAACGGAAGACGGAGGAGTGGTTTACGAAAAAGAAAATGACAAACCAAAATACGTTGAATTATGAAAAAGCAGTTACTGACCCTTGGGGTCATCATTGGTTCCGCGCTGCCCTGTTCCGTGTCGGCGCAACAGTACTTGCCAGAGGCTTTTAGCGCCTTTGTGGATAATATCGACATCGCCGTGGTGCCGCAGCTCACCTTGGAACGCAATCCGGAAACAGGGCGCAAGACGTCTGAGTGCGACATCTATGCTTTCACCCTTCCGGCCTCCAGTCGGAGCGCGCTCGATGACGTGCTGGCGGCCTTCGACCGCGATAGCGAACAAGCTTACGACGTCGCCTCCAGTCAGGCGCAGGTAATGCCGGTGCCCGACTACAAAACCTTCTCGAAAGAGGCGAAAAAGTATGTGAAAGCCTATAAGCGTGCCAAGAAACGCAGCCCGCAACCTGGGTTCGTTCAGACCAGGCGAGTGAGAATTGGTGTGGGCGACGGCATCGCGGGGGGCGTGGACATCGGCGAGCAGGGCAGGCAATATGTCTATGCGTGCTTCACCGACAAGCAGGACACCACCAACACCTACCGTTATGCCTATGCCGTGGAATGGGGTGAAGACGACGGCATCATCAGCGGAAGGCTTGTAAAAACCTACGCCGTGAGGGCCGACAAAAGGAAGAAAACGTTTTCGGGAGTTGATTTCGACAATGTTCGGAATATCAGCGAATATGTCAGCAATGTGTTGCGCGACGTTGACTTCTCGGGGCTCGACAGCCTTGTCCGGCTGAAACCTGGAAACGGCGACTTCAAGCACTTCGGCGTGCATGTCGTGGGGAAGGATGATGCCGCTGGGTGGTTGTCGAAGTTCAACCTTTATAAGAACAAGTACCTTGAGTCGCCCACGTCTTCGAGCGCTTCTTTCTATGCCACTTCCATCTATGAGTTGTGCAAACGGGTCGATTGCCTTTCGCCTACGGAGAAAGCCCTCGTGCGGGAGCAGCTAAAGAAACTGTTTGATTGCACCGAGGATGATTTTATTTTGACGCTCTTCATGGAGGCCATCGGGAATCTGAAGGAATAAAAAAAGTCCACTCTCATCCCCAAAAGGGGGTGGGAGTGGACTTTTTACCTTTCAACAATTTATTTCCGTCTAATGGCGGTAGCAAATTGCCACTTCGTTTTCGCTATTCGCTCGCGATACCTTCGGCATTTTTCACTTTTCATTTTTCACTTTTCACTTTTCATTTTTCACTTTTCATTTTTCACTCTTCACTCTTCACTCTTCACTTTTTACTTTTCCCTTTCTTCACTCCAGCTTCCCTGCCATCTGCATGCGTGCGGCGGCGGGAGTGTCGGGAGCGGTAATGCCAGCCGTGTGAACCTCTTGTTGCTGGCCGTCGATGTTGAATTGAAGGGTGGCGCCGTCGTTGCGCACGTCGATGGTGACCTGGGCACCCATCACCAACGGCAGGTTCACGTCGCCATGCCCGCCGGGGAAGCCGCAGAGCACGGGAATGTTGTATTCGGCCAGCAGGTTGTGAAGCATGGCCTCAACGCTCTCGTAGGTGAATTCCGTGCCGCAATCGGTAAATTCTCCGAGGATAATGCCCTTGCAACGGTCGAGCACGCCGTTCATGCGGAGAATGCGCATCTGGCGGTCAATGTTGTGCATCGACTCCTCCACTTCCTCTACAAAGAGGATGAGGTCGCGGCCGAGCGTGGCGTCGGCCTGAGAACCGAGGTTGGGTGTAAAGGTGCAGAGGTTGCCGCCCACGAGCACGCCACTGGCGGTGCCCGTGATGTTCTGGGGATGTGCCGGCAACTCATAGCGCGGCACCTGGCCCATGAGCAGGTCGCGCATCAGCGTGCTGGTGGCATCGGTGCCGCCCTTGGCCAGGAACGAGCTCATGGTGCCGTGAACGCTCATCACACCGGCACGCGTGAACAGGCCGTGAAGGGTGGAAATGTCGCTGAAACCAACCAGCCACTTGGGCGAGGAGGCAAGCTCAGAAAGCGTGAGGTGGTCGATGAGCTGAATGGTGCCATAGCCGCCGCGGTTGCAGATGATGGCCTTCACCGAGGGGTCGGTGAGCGCCCAGCGCAGGTCGCTGATGCGCTCGCCAACGCTGCCGGCATAGCGTCCGTCAACCACCTTGCCCACGTTGGGGCCTACAACGGGGTCCAGGCCCCACGAGCGCAGCACGTCGGCCGTCTTCTCCACGTTCTCCATCGGGGTGAAATAGGAAGGCGAAATGAGCGCCACCTTGTCACCGGCATGCAGGAAGTCGGGTTTTACGCAATTGAGTGTCACGGGATGAATGGTGTTTGTATTATCGTCGTCGTCATCGTCGCAGGAGGTCATCACAACGCACAATGCCAGCAAGGTGGCAACCGATAAAAAGTGTATTGATTTCATTGTTTGTTTTAACTTTCTCATATTTGCCTGTCCTTTGGAGTCTTGGATTTGGATGATTGTCTTTTTCCTACACATTGCAATAAGACAACAAACAAAAACCAAGGTCTGAGCTCCAGTAGCAAAATGCCGCGAAAAGTCCTAAAAAAGAGATTATCTTACTCTTTTCTGGCCTTCCTCAATAACGATGCCACGGGTGGTGTCATCGGCCGGAGTGCCGTCGATGTTGTAAATGCGGGCCGATTGCCGACTGGGAGCGGCAACAGACTGAATGCCCACCGTGCCGGTTTTCTCCTGATACTCGGCCTGGGCTTTCTTCATCTGCGCAATAAATGCTTCGCTGCCCTGCAAGGCGCAGAACCCGATGCTGGCGGCGGTGCGGCTGGCGTCAACGTCGCTCTGCCAGTGGGCACCCACGATGACGCGGCTGGTGCAATAGTCCCATCCGCGCTTGAAAATTTCGTTGGCACACGACGGAGCAATCTGGGCCAGAAGCAGAGAGATGGTCCAGCCGCGGAGGCTGTGGCCCGAGGGGTAGCTGCCTTCGCCGCGAAGCTCGTCTTCCTCGTGCGACGGCATCGTGTCGTCGAAACGCTCGAATGGGCGCTGGCGGTGATAGTAGGCCTTCGTCTCCTTACGCATGGGGTCGGTGGTGGCAAGGCTCGTTTCCATCAGCTTCCAGATTTCGGGAGTGCCCGTCTCGGTGATCTCCAGGCCGAAGGCGTCCTTCCACTGGGCAAAGAGCTTGGTGTGGTCGTCCCACTCGGCGTCGGCAATGGCCAGGGCCACCCGCTCCTCGTCCTGGCGCTGCTGCTTGCCCCAGCCGTAGCGCACCACGTCGTTGGCAAACTCAGGGCTGTCGAATGAGGGAGGAGCCGGCATTATCTCAAGGAGATTGGGCATCTGGCTAAGTTCGAAATAGGGTTGCACGGTTTCTTCCTGTGCACCGGCATTGATTGTGGCCATCATGGCGGCCACGGCCATCAAGAAAAACTTTTTCATGTCGTTTCAATAATTTTGTTTGTTAATAATTCAAATGAAATTGCCGAGGGCATAAGTGCCGACTCTTTGCCGGAAATGGCGCCTTGGCGGGTGCAAAGGTACATTTTTTCCGCCAATTATGAGAACCTTTTATCGAGAAAATAAGCATTTGGCCCGAAAGTGGGCACTTTCCCAGGCCCCAACACCTTCTCATTTCCTATGAATCCCATCCACCAATAAAATATAGAAACCAGAATATAAACGCATACCTATTTATATATTCAAGTATGGAAAAACAACGCGGATTGTAGGGACGTGATGTATCACGTCCGCCAGCCCACACGATTTGCCAAGGTCATCGCATGTCATCGGTTTCTGTAGTGATTCACGTCCATACATACACAACGGTAATGAACAAGTCCCCCGGCCTCAATATCACAAAGATGAATGACGGAGCTGTAATGAATGTAATAAATGAAAACCACACCTTATTATATATTACTCAACTTTCTCATGTTGATGTAGTTCAGGAGTTACAGGAGTTCAGGAGTTCAGACAATACTTCCAACCTCTGCAAACTGACGAAAAGGGAGTTTTCAGAACTATCGTCTAAACTCCTAAACTCCTAAACTCCAAAAAGTTGAGCGAATGCGCATTTTATGTTAACAACCAAGGGAAATCATCTTTTTAACACAACTTTAACGTTGCAAAGAATTTTCTTCCGGTTGAAATCATCTCCTATCCTGCTTTTCTGAGTTTTCTATCTTCTTCGTATGTG
>JAFVHN010000005.1 GCA_017474515.1 Prevotella sp.
ACCGCTTTTCGTTCAGCTCAGAGGACAATTACGGCTACCAGAACCGAAACATCTCTGCCGAATGGCGCTCCATCCTGAATGAAAGCATCACGGCAACATTTTCCACCGGCCTCGACCACTACGACTATTTCAATGAAGACAGAAACGTGCCCACCATGGCTGCCCGGCTGAGTTTCGGCATTGACCAGCTGTGGGGAAAGCTGCACATTCGCCAACGCCTGTCGGAAAAGCGGGCCCTCGCCTACGGGCTCTCCGTGCAACACTACGATGTGCAGGCCGGAAAGTATGAGCCTGCCGGTGAAGAGTCGCGAATAAAGACAGACCTGTTGCAACGGGAAAAAGCCTTGGAAAGCGCGGCATACATCGACTGGGAGCAATCGCTTACCGAAAAGCTGACAATGACCGCCGGTTTGCGTTATTCATTGTTCAATGCGCTGGGGCCGCGCCTCGTCAACCATTATCATCAAGGAGAGCTTCCGTCAGAGGGTTCGTTGCAGGAAACACGCCACGAAACAGGCATCATCAAAACCTACCATGCCCCCGAGCTGCGCCTGTCTGTTCGTTATGCCCTGCAGGACAATCTTTCCTTAAAGGCGGGCTTCAACACTATGCACCAGTTTGTGCATAAGGTGTCGAACACGTCCATCATGTCGCCCACCGACATCTGGAAGCTCTCCGACCTGAATATCAAGCCCCAGAAGGGCTGGCAGGCCGCCGCCGGCATCTATCACGAAACAGCAGGCAAAGACTACGAGTTCTCGGCAGAGGTTTACTACAAGCACATCGACCATTATCTCAATTATCGAAGCTCGGCGGTCCTGCTGATGAACCACAACCTTGAAACCGACGTCATCTCCACAAAGGGCCAGGCATACGGCATAGAGCTTCAGGCAAAGAAACCCGCAGGGAAACTCAACGGATGGGTGAGCTACACATTCTCGCGCTCCCAGCTCCGTCAAGATGACAAGAGGGTGGCAATGCCCCTGAACAATGGCGACTGGTATCCCTCGGAATACGACAGACCTCACGACGTAAAGGCGGTGCTCAACTACAAGATTACCGAGCGATACAGCTTTTCAAGCAATTTCAACTATGCCACAGGCCGCCCGACAACATTGCCGGCAGGACAATATTACGACGCGCATTTTGACAGATACATGCCATTTTACACAGACCGCAACACCTACCGCATTCCCGACTATATGCGTTTGGACCTTGCCTTTAACATAGAGCCGACGCACAAGCTGACAAGCTTTCTCCACACGTCGTTCTCTATAGGCGTTTACAACGCCCTGGCCCGCAAAAACGCCTATAATGTCTATTATGTCACGGAATGGGAAGAAATAAAAGGTTATAAGCTGTCGGTGTTCGGCACCGCCATTCCATACGTTTCACTTAATATACGATTCAACTGAGATATGATGAAACAGATAAAAAACATTTGTTGCGCACTATGCTTAATGACGGGCACATGTCTTATGTGGAGCTGCATTGAGGAATATGAAGCCGACATTGATGAAGAAGACAACAAATTGCTCGTTGTGGAAGGCACCATTTGTTCTTCCCAACCCTGCCGGTTCATGCTTTCGTACACCCAGCCCCTGAGTTCTTTCTACACACCCCGGCTGACAACGGGGGCGACGGTTTCCGTTCGCGGCAATGACGGAACAGAATTCCGGGCACTGGAAAACTATGGGAGTTACACTTGCACGACGGGTACGCTCAATCCCGACGTGGAATATTATCTGCACATCGAGATTGACGGTGAAGTGTATGAGTCGGAGCCTCAAAAGCCCCTCCGCACCGAGGGAATAGCCGATGTAAGGGGAGTGCAGAATTCTCTTGAAAATTGTATCGACGTGCTGGTAACTCCCGACACGCCTCACGGGTCCGACAAAACGAAGTTCTATTCGTGGACATGTGACGAGACATGGGAAGTGCATCCGGACTACACGACTCAAATATATTTCGACACCGAGCAGATGAAGGCCGTGTTTAAGCCCGAACAGTTTCCCAAACTGGGATGGAAGGATGGCGAAGGGACACCCTTCATGGTTGCCTCCAGCTCGAATTATGAAGGTCAGCACATCCAGGGTTTCAAGTTATACGACATTGACTTGGAAAGTGAGAAAATTTATCACAGATATAGCGGCCTTATACATCAACGGGCCATTTCAAAGGGCGAGTATGAATATGAACTGGCACGGAGTCAGGCCAGTTCAGACATGGGTGGCCTGTTCTCTCCGTTGCCGTCGGCCCTTCCTACAAACATCCGTTGCCTGACGTCGCACAAGCACGTCATAGGGTTTGTGGGATGTTCGTTAAATACGACGGATTACAGGTTTTCCCTCGATGCGAAAGATTTCGACATCCGTCGGCCCCCACAAAACGACACGCGCATCTGGTTCGACGACACCGACTTGGAGGACTGCCTGCGGATGGTTAACAGGGGATTGTTCCTTTGTGAATACATCGACAAGAGAATGGAGCCCGGCGGCAGGTTGCGCACGGCTTGGGCTTACCGGGAACAGTTGGATGTGAGATACAAAGGGGCTTATATTGAAGAACCGGACTTTTGGAAGGAATTATTTGAATGAGGAATTGAAGATGAAAAGGAAAATAATATTACTGATAGCGGCATTGGCGCTTGGCCTGCGAAGCTTTTCCGCAAACGTTGAGACCGACCGCACTTGGTATCTGGCCGGTGAGGCGATGACGGTAAGCGTAACCGCCGACAATGCCCTGATAGCATACGCCGAACTGTGCGACACAGACGGATTGGCGGCTGGCGTAGTGGTAGGCCTTCATGACGGAAAGGGAACCGGCGTTATCGAATTGCCATCCAACCTCCATAGCGGTTACTATGTGTTGTCGGCCTACACTCGCGACGACAGGCGCGTGGCCAGTCGGCTTGTGGCTGTGGTAAATGCCCTTCGCAAGAGCGCTGACGACGATATCAGATGGGTGGAAATTACTATTCCCGACTCGTTGAGCTTCGCGAAGACAACCAGACGGCAATGGGATGGCAACGGCGTGCCAGCTTCCGCCGATTTGACAACGGTGAAGGCCGTGGACATGCGCGAGACGGAAGGCCACATCGTCAAAGCGCGCATAAGGAATGTCCATGAAGGCCGTACATTCAGGGGCAATCAGATATGCCCTTCCCTAAGCGTCGTCGGTAAGCAGATACATTATTTTGAAGGGGAAATGGTGAATGACACCACGGCTGTTTTCCGTATCTTCGGCATCCACGGCAAGCTTCCGCTGGTGTTATCTGCGGTGACCTATACGGGCGTGAGCCTGCCCATAGAGCTGATAAGCCCGTTCGCCGCCTTGCTTCCGAAAGCACTTCCGCATCTTGAATTTCATTATAAGCGAAGTGAGGTGGAAGAGCGCTCCCTTGCCATGCAACGCCATCAGGCAGCCATCGCTCCTGCCAGACAAGAGCCACAAATGGGTGTGGTGGCAGACGAAACGGCGGAGGAGGGTGCGGTCTTGGACTATGACGACGGCGTGTTTGGCACCCGTCCCTACCTGACCTACAATCTTGATGAATACCGGCAGTTCCTCACGGTGAGGGAGGTGCTGCTCGAATATGTGGAATGTGTCGTCAACAAGAAAATAAGGGGCGTGCCGCACCTGATTGTACGCACCAAGCAAAGCCTCGACGACAATTCATGGTCGTCACTGGTGCTCATCGACGGCATGCCCGTGAACGACATTGGGCGGTTGCTGAATTACGATGCCCGCCGTGTTCACCGTATCAACATCTACAACGGCCAATACACATTTGGCAATGGTGTGTATAACGGCATCCTGTCGTTTGTGACTCGTTCGGGACAGCTCACCAACTATCCTGTTGAGCCGACCATGCAGTACCTGGTGTATGAATTTCCGGAAGAATTATAATAAGGTAAAAACGAAAAGTGAAAAGTGAAAAATCGGCTGGCGTCAGCAAATTTTTCACTTTTCACTTAGAATCTTTTCACTTTCCCAAAATCCCAAAATCCCCCGAAAAGTGAAAAGTGAAAAATCGGCTGGCGTCAGCAAATTTTTCACTTTTCACTTAGAATCTTTTCACTTTCCCAAAATCCCAAAATCCCCCGAAAAGTGAAAAGTGAAAAATCAGCTGGCGTCAGCAAATTTTTCACTTTTCACTTAGAATCTTTTCACTTATTTATCAGTTGTTTTCCGGCCTCAGCTGCCTGACGACGGCGCCAGCCTGCCACATTTCCTGATTGCGCATGGCCTCCAGTTCCTTTTCCAGTCCGGCGCGGTAGTCGGGCTTGGAGTTGGAGTCGATGCTTATCTGTGCCTCGGTGCCGTTTTTCACGCTCTCGTAGAGCTGCTGCATGACGGGCTTGATGGCATCGTGGAATCGCGGTGCCCAGTCGAGGGCGCCTCGCTGTGCGGTGGTGGAGCAGTTGGCATACATCCAGTCCATTCCCTTCGCGCCGAAGAGCGGGCCAAGGCTTTGGGTGAGCTCCTCAACGGTTTCGTTGAAGGCTTCCGAAGGCGAGTGCCCGTTTTCGCGCAGCACCTCATACTGTGCGAGCAGCAGGCCCTGGATGGCCCCCATCAGCGAGCCGCGCTCGCCGGTGAGGTCTGAGGTGGCCTCGCGCTCAAAGGTGGTCTTGAAGAGATAGCCGGCACCGATGCCGATGCCGAAGGCGATGGTCTTTTCCTCGGCCTTGCCGCTGGCGTCCTGATAGACGGCGTAGGAGCAGTTGAGGCCGCGCCCCTCGCAGAACATGGTGCGCAGGCTGGTGCCCGAACCCTTGGGGGCCACCAGTATCACGTCAACATCCTTGGGCGGCACCACGCCGGTGCGGTCGCTCCAGTTGATGGCAAAGCCGTGGCTGTAGTAGAGCGTCTTACCGGGTGTGAGGCATTTCTTGATGGTGGGCCAAACCTGTATCTGCCCGGCGTCGGAAAGGAGCATGCACAGGATGGTGCCCTTCTGGGCGGCTTCCTCGATGGAGAAGAGCGTCTTGCCGGGCACCCAGCCGTCGGCCACCGCCTTCTCATAGGTCTTTCCCTGCCGCTGGCCAACGATGACGTTGAAGCCGTTGTCGCGCAGGTTGCAGGCCTGCCCGGGGCCCTGAATGCCATAGCCGATGACGGCGATGACCTCGTCTTTCAATACTTCGCGTGCTTTCTCCAAAGAGAATTCCTTGCTGGTGACCACTGTTTCGATGACGCCACCAAAATTCATTTCTGCCATAATAATGATTTGATTGTTGTTAATACTTTTCCATGCGAACCATGCCAGCCCTTCCCGAGGGCCGTCGTCTTATTGGTCCACCCCCATCCTGCACGAGAATGCGGCACTGGCGATTACTTTTTCAATTCAGCGTGCAAAGGTAATAAAAAAAGTGAAGAGTGAAAAGTGAAAAGTGAAAAATTTGCTGCCACCTTTCAAAAAGTGAAGAGTGAAAAGTGAAAAGTGAAGAATTTGCTGCCGCCTTTCAAAAAGTGAAGAGTGAAGAATTTGCTACCGCCGTCCGTATTTCGCCTTATAAATGGCGGCAGCAAATTCTTCACTCTTCACTTTTCACTCTTCACTTAATAAACTCATTCATTTGGAAAGCAGCAATTCTTCGAGTGCTTTCTGCCGCTCGGCCCATGTCGTATAGTCGTCGGCACGCAGCACATTCTTTCCGCTGCCCTTTCCCACTACTATCGTGCAGGGTTTCATGCGCTTGTCGGCAATCAGCTTGTCGGCCATGGCATCGGCGCCGCCCACCTTGAACCAGCTTTCCACGGTGTCGTCCTTTCCGGGAACCAGGGTGATGACGGTGTTGGTGCTACCCGAAGCCGGAACATATCGTGCCTCGCCCTTGTTGAGGTCGTAGCTCACCGTGCCGTGGGCAATGTCGCCCATGCGTACAAAGCTGTAGGCGGCATCGGGATGGCAGGCAACGCTGGGCTTGAAGCCCTTGCAGGGCGACAGATACATGTTGTTGGGGTCGGCCACCGCCGTGCCGTCAACCTGAAAATAATAGGTGAAGGTCTGCCACTGTCCGCCTGGTCCTGCACTCACGCTGGCCGTCCACACGCCTTCGCCGTCTTTCACCATGCGCAGTGGCTGGCTGTAGGGTTCAGCCACCAAAAGGACCTCTTTGGCCTCGGGTGCTTTCATGCGGAAAATGATGCCACCCTGCTGATAGTCGGGCGACACGATGGGCCGCGGGAACAACCGTGCCATCACCGCCGGCGTGAACTGCTGTTCCTGGCCGGTGGCGGCGGGAGCAGGCTGGCCCCCGCGCATGGCCGCCTCGGAAGCCTCGGGGTTGAACAGCAGCGGCATGGTGCGCGAAAGGAAATATTTGGCATTCATCCATGTATGGCCGAATTTGTCGGTTGTAAACTCCTTCACCGTGCGGATGCCCTTCTTGTCGAGAAACTCCATGTAGTCGCGGGCCGTGCCGAAAAGGAAGTCGTCGGTGCCCACGCCCAGCCAGAACAGGTGCAGCTTGCTGTTGGTGTCGGCGGCATTGTCGTAAACGCCGGGAATGTCAGTGGAAGTGAACGAGCTGTAGGAGCACAGGTAGGAGAACTTATCGAGGTGGCTCAGCCCGTTCATCAGTCCCTGGTTGCCGCCGCGCGAGAAGCCGCCGATGGCGCGGTGGTCGCGGTCGTTGATGGTGCGGTAGTGCTGCTCAATGTAGGGCATAAGGTCGTCGTTGAGGTCCTTGCTGAACACGTCGCCGCCGAAACGCGTCTGAGGCACGCCGGCCGCTCCCGGCACCGTGGGCAACAGCTTGTAGGGGTTGCCGTAAGGCAGCACGATAATCATTTCCTTGGCCTTCCCCTCGGCCAGCAGGTTGTCGAGGATGTAGTTCATGCGCCCTACCTTATAATACACCTCCTCGGTGTCGGTGGTGCCGCTGATGAGGTAGAACACGGGGAAGCGTTTCTTCGTGTCCTTGCCATACGACGGCGGCAGATACACCACGGCATGGTTGGTGGCACCAAGGCTCTTGGAGTAGTAGCTGATGTAATGTAGCGCGCCGTGGGGCACGTTCCTGATGTCGTGGGCAAGGGCTCCCTGGCGCGAGGGAATTTCCAAAAGGCTGTTCTTGAAACCCTCGTTGGGGAAATACTGGTTGCACTGCGGGTCCATGATGCTCACGCCGTCAACCACGAAGCAGTAAGGATACATGTCGGGCGCGGCTGGTCCCAGCGTTACCGACCAAAGGCCGCGGCCGTCGCGCGTCATGGCCTTGCGGCCGGCGAACTGCACGTCCACCTGCACGTCCTTGGCCTGACGGTCCAGATAGCGGAAAGTCACCGTGCCGTCGGCATTACACTCTGTTGACTTAAACGAAAGGGGCGTTTGCGAAGACTGCGCCCATGCGGCCGTGACACTCATGCCGGCCAGCAAGACAAAGGCTGAAAGGATTCTTTTCATATCAAGTAATGAATAATAGTTCAATGTGTACAAAAGTAGGCAAAAGTTGACAAACGGCCAACTCGCTTTCGGCTTTTTTGCTGCCGAAAGTTCCTTTTGTAACAATATGAAAACTATTTGTTGCCGGAAAAATGATATAAGTGAAGAGTGAAAAGTGAAGAGTGAAGAATCAGATGGCGGTAGCAAATTTTTCACTCTTCACTTTTCACTCTTCACTTAAATAAGATTTTCCGCCCGTTTTTAATCACAATGCCGCGGGAGTGGCCGGAGAAGCGGCGGCCCTGCATGTCGTAAACGACCGATGAAGGCTCCGCCCTGACGGCGTCGATGCGGCTGGGGTTGAAGGTGAAGATGTTGTCAACGGTGAAGCCCATCCGCTCCATTTCGAGCGACGCCCAGAGGAATGGTCCAATGCCTTTCGCGTCGTTGTCGCGAATAGGCTCGCTGATGTAGTACTCGAAGGAGCCGTCGCGCCGCGGGTTGTTCTCAGGCCCCAGTCCCGACACCGAGCAGCATTTTGTGAGCGAAATGGTGCCGTCGGCATTTTCCACCACAAACTGCTCTATCATCCCTCGGTAGGCGCGTATGCCTTCGTTGAGGAAATGCTGGGGCAGCCACCCCTTTCGCCAGCCCTTCAGCATGCAATAGGTGAACATGGCCGAGGCGGTGGCCTCCAAGTAGTTGCGCGGGTCGTCCACGTCGAGCACGTCGTACCATACGCCGCTTTCCACATCCTGGTATTCGGCCAGGCTGGTCATGGCCTTCAGGAAGAGGGCCTCCACCTCGCCGCGGCGCTCATAGTCGGCGGGGAGCACGTCGAGGATTTCCACCATGGCCATCACGAACCACCCCATGGCGCGTGCCCACGAGTGCTGGCTGAGGCCCGTTTGCGGGTTGGCCCAGAACATGGCGTGCGTCTCGTCCCAGGCATGTTTCCATAATCGCGTCTGCTCGTCCCAGGTGCGTTGGTCGGTGGTGGTAATCTGGTTCACCGCATCGTCGTAGTACGACAACTCGTTCCCTGTGTGCAACACCGGTGCGGCGGCCGTATAGAACGGCAGCCCCATGAAGATGCCGTCGAGCCACACCTGGCGGGCATAGATGGCCTTGTGCCACCACACACCGTCGTTGGTGCGGGGCTGGTTTTCCAACTGGCTCATCAGCAGGTTGAGGGCCATGAGCAGCCTGTCCGAGGGCTGGTGCTGATAGAAACGCAAGAGAAAATGTCCCGGCCGCACGTTGTCAAGGTTGTAGTCGTCGTAGCGGTAGCCGTAGATGGTGCCGCCGTTGCCCACCATCGTGGCAGGGTATTCGCTGACGTAACGCCCGAGGTCCTCGTTGCCGTAGGTGAGGAAGACATCGTACATGCCGTCGAGCTCCACTCCCACCTGATAGGACCAGCGCGGCACATTAGGCGAGAAATCGAGGTTATAAGAATGAGGCACGCGCGCCATTTCCGACGCCGCCATCCACTCGCTATAATGTTGCCAGCTGGCAGGGCAGGCGCTGAGGGCACACGAAAGCAGCAGGGCAAGGACTGGCAGGCGGCGCCATTTGCGGAAGTGTGTAAACAGGTGTGGCATGATTTGTTCTTTAAGCAGTTGTTTCGTTTGCAAAGGTAATCATAAAAAAACAAATGGCAAACAAAGGCAGGGTAAATCTTTTTTCATGTTCAATATGACAAAGGAGTTTAGACGATAGTTCGTAGCGCGTTTTGTTGTCGTCAGCATCGGCCTTAACCATGCGATGCGAAGGTTGGCTCTTTGGAGTTCAGAGAAAAGTATTGGTTGTTTACCATGCGGATGGAGAGTGTGTTTGAACGGCCTTTGAGATGCTTGGAAACTTACGAATATGCAGTTTCGTGTTGTATAAATATGCTTGCTGGCTAACGCAAATGATGAGGGCTTGCGGTCTTGTTGGTTTTAAGTGCTTTCTTGCAAATAATAATGAGTTGAAATATAACGCTTTGTAATATGTTAATTCCAGTCCTTCTGCAAGTCGTCTGCAAATAGGACTGCAGTCGTATGCGGGAAGGACTGCAGTCGTTTGCGGGTTGGACTGGAGTTTTTTGCCGTTTGGACTGGAGCGATTTGCCGTATGTCCTGGCCTGACATTTCATCTTTAGCGAAAAACTGCATAAATTTACATAGGCGAGGTCTTCAAAATAAAGTAAGAACCGACGTTGAGGGCCTCGACGCTGTAGAGCCGACACGATAGGAGCCGACGCGATAGGAGCCGACGCTTCCAAGCGTCGGAGTAATCATATTCTCGAAAATTTCATGTCAATAAAACTCCGATAGACATGGCAAAAAGAAGGGGCGCGAAAGCCGTGATGCCTTCGCGCCCCTTGGGGTGTTGTGTGTTGTTGCCAATCAGATGCCGAGCTTTTTGCGGATGGCCTTGGGAATGGCGTTTTTGTTGATGAGGAAGTCCATGGTGTTGGCGGCCACGAAGGCTTTCGTCATGTACCATGTGCCTTTATAGTCGCCGTATTCTCCCCACGAGTTTTTCACCATGTAGTATTCTTTTCCGTTCTGGTCCTTGGCCAGTCCGTAGATGTGCATGCCGTGGTCGTCGGTGAGTTCCCAGTTGTCGAAGCGCTCCTGTCGAAGTTCCTGTGTGGGAACGATTTCGGGTGCATTGATGCCGAGGGAGTCGAGCTTGCTCTTTTTCTCGCTTGCCGAGAGTTTGAGCCAGCGTGCGGCGTCGGAGCCGGTGAGGCTCTGTGCCTTCTTGGTGTCGTAGGCAATGCCGAGGCCCTTGCGGGTGAATCCTTCTTCCGACACGTCGCCGCCCCAAGCCACGGTGTATCCGTTTTCGAGGGCGTTGTCAATGATTTGCATCATTTCGTCCATGGGCACGTTGTAGCTGTGGTCCCAGCGCCAGTTGTCTTGCACCTCAACGGCGAAGGAGGTGTAGAAGGGGTGGTGGGTGTAGCTGGTGATGCTCACATAGTCGTTGAGGTCGATGCCCAGGCTTGCCATGAAGCTTTTCGGAGTGTATTTCTTGCCTTCATACATGAATTCCTCGGGGCACTTGCCCAGGTAGGCGTCGATGATGCCCTGGAGACCGACTTTCCACTGGTTGGAGATTTTCTTTGCCGAGTTCTTTGCCACGGCGTTGACATAGGGTTCCATCACGCTGAAGAATTCGTTGAAGTTGGCCAGCGAGTCGCCTTGCATGGTTCCCGGCAGGGGCATGGCGTCCTCGGGGCAGATGCCGTGGTTCTTCATGATGATGAGCACGTCGCCGGCGCTTCCGCCTTGTGAGAACTGGCTGTCGCCGTGCATGCGCACGGTCAGTTCGCCACGCTCCAGGTAGTCTTTGTTGGCCACGAACATTTCGCAGAGGTCGTAGCTCTTGCCGGTTTTCTTCAGTATCTCGCTCTCGAAGAACGACAGGGTGGAATAGGCCCAGCAGGTGCCCGACCGGTTCTGGTCTTTCACGCTTGTGATGGGCAGTTCCTTGACGGTGGTGAACACAGGCTTGTTGTCGTTTTTCTCTTCCTGTGCCAGGGCATTGGTGGCCATGCAGGCCAACAGTGCCAGTGTTAAGATTTTCTTCATTGTTTTTTATTTAAAGTTCTGATTTCTATGTTCTAAGGATAGTTGGCTCACTCTCCCCGATCCCTTATTAGAGCCGGGCCTCCATAAATTCTTCTATGTCGGCGGGATGGTAGGGGATGCGCTCCTGGCCGAGGAAGCGGCAACCGTCGCTTGTGATGAGGATGTCGTCTTCTATGCGAATGCCTCCGAAGTCTTTGTAGGTTTCCACAAGGTCGTAGTTGATGAAGTCCTTGTGAAGTCCCTGTGAGCGCCAGTCGTCGATGAGCGCGGGAATGAAGTAAATGCCTGGCTCGTCGGTCATTACGAAACCTTCTTGAAGTCTTTTCCCGCATCGAAGGGCGTTGGTGCCGAACTGGGTGGAGGGCTGTATTTCGTCGTCGAAGCCCACGTAGTTTTGCCCCAGTCCCTCCATGTCGTGGACGTCGAGGCCCATCATGTGCCCCAGTCCGTGGGGCAGGAAGAGGGCGTGTGCCCCTGCTCTGACGGCCTCTTCGGTATCGCCGCGCATCAGCCCCAGTTCTTTCAACTTGTCGGTCATCATCCGGCATACGTTCATGTGGACGTCGAACCAGGGCACGCCGGGCTTTGCCACCTCGAGGGCGTAGTCGTGGCAGGCTTCCACGATGCTATAGATTTCAAGTTGCTTCTGAGTGAATCTCCCGTTAACTGGGAACGTGCGGGTGTTGTCCGAGCAATAGTTCTCGGCATTTTCTGCCCCGGCGTCGCAGAGGGCGAGCCTTCCGTCCTGGAGGATGGCGTATGAGGGGTTGCCGTGCATGATTTCTCCGTGCTGGGTGAAGATGGTGGCGAAGCTCTCGTGCTCGCCCAGGGAATGGGCCATGCCATCGACTTGTCCGCCGATGTATTTCTCTGTCAGTCCGGGCTTTGTAAGGCGCATGGCGTGTGTGTGCATGTGGTAGGCAATGTTGCATGCCTTTTCAATCTCAGCCACTTCAATGGCCGTCTTGCATTGCCTCATCTCCACCACGGCCTTGATGAGGGGGAGGCTGGCGGATTCTTTTTGTTGCATGGGATGAATGCCGAGCAAATCCATCAGCATGATTTTCGTGTCGTGGCGGTAGGGTGGCAGGAAGTGGATGGTGCGCTTTTGCCTGAGTGCGTCGTTGCAGATGACCTGCAACTGCTTCATGGGCACTGAGTTATCGACGCCACAGGAGGCTGCCAACTGGCTTACGCTATCCACGGAGCCGTACCACACGATGTCGTCGATGTCGATATCGTCGCCCACGAGCGTCTCGGTGCCGTTGTCGGCATCAATCACGCCCACCAGCCCTTCGCGGCGCAGGCCGAAATAATAAAGGAATGAGGAATCCTGACGAAACGGGTAATAGCCGTTGTTAGGATAGTTGCAAGGCGCATCGTTGTTGCCAAAAAGGATGATGAGGCCGTTGCCCACCAGATGGCGAAGCTTTTGCCGGCGCTCTTGGTAAATTTTCTTCTCAAACATGATTGTTGTTTTTTATGTTGCCACTTGCCAAACGGGGGAATGGTATGCGGCCGTTGATTTTATTTTGCAAATTTACGGGTTTTATGCTAAACGGGCAAATATTTTTGTTTTTATTTACAAAATAGGCTTGTTCTTGTATGGCAACAATCAAGGGGATGTGCCCAATCAGGCACATCCCCTTGAATAATCAATGATGCGGAAGTCTTATTTCCGCCTCACCTGTTTGCGCACGGTGCCGTCGCTCATTCTCACGAGGTTCATTCCCTTGCGTGTGTCGTTGAGTTGTCGTCCGGCGGTGTCATAGACGGTTCCCACCTGTGGCAGGACTTCCTCAATGCCGTCGATGGCGGTGGGCGGTCCCTGCTCAAAGCCAATGACCACCTTTCCCGTCACCATCTGCCCGTTCTTCATCAGGCAGTTGTTGTTATACACGGCGCCTTCGGGTGTGGTGATGAGCAGACCTGGACCGGTGAGTGTGGAGAAGCCCTGCAGGGTTCCACTTCCGTTTCCGGTCAGTACGATGTCGCACGCATTGATAGTGCAAGTGCCGCTATTACCCCACAGATATTCGCCCCTCAGGGTGAGGTTGTTCAACGTGAGGTTGGCCGGGCTTTCGGCGTTGTTGGAGTAGATGCCCTTCACTTTAAGTATGCCGTTGGAGCTGTTGACGGTGGTGTTTGAACCGAAGACGGCCTCCAAACCGCTGTTGGTGAAGTTGTTGGTGTTTTTCACCAGCACCGAGAAGTTGCTGGGCATGGTGCCTGTTTCAATGGCGTAGCCAAAGTTCGGTTCTGCGGGTACCGGCAGGTTGATGCCCGAGAGGGTGAGCTCCTTTGTGCCGGTGTTGTAGGTTGCTTTTCCGCTGATGCCCATTCCTGCGAGGACGTCCGACTTGTTGGCCGAGGTGACGCTCACGTTGGCCACCTTTATCTGATAGTCGTTGACCTGTTCAAGCACCACTTCTCCGTTGACCACCTCGTTTCCGGCGTAAGGCGAGGTCTTCAAGGTGCCATCCGAATAGTCTATCCATGCTCCGTTAGGTGTTGTGAAATGGAATACCTTGCCGCCGTAGGTGGTGTTGTCGTCTAAATGCAGCACCAGTCCTTGGATGGTGGGGTATAAGTCATTGGCTCCTGTGAGTCTCAGTTTTGCCCCATTCTTCATCCAGATGCAAGGATAAATGGTTCCCGACTTTTCGAAGCAGAAATTGGTGCCCTCCAGTGTGACGCCGTCAATGATGTAGTCGTCCCATCCCCAATGATGGTTCAGGTAGAGGGTGCCGTCTGTAATCAGCGAGGCATTGTTTCCGGTGAATGTGCAGGTGTTATTGTTAATTTTGATGCCAGAAGAGTTTGTCATATCGTTGGTTCCTTTTAGCAGGACGGTAAGGTTGACCTCGTCGGTTTCTTGATTACAATACAATCCGTTGTCGTCCTGGCAGTCGGCGGTGACGTTGTCAAGTGTCAGGGTGTTTGTATCGCTATCGTATGACACCGTTCCGCTGATGTTGTCGTAGTAGAAGTTGTCTTTGTTGAGGTCGTTCATCTCGTGTCCTGCCACAGAAACCCCGTATAGTTGTGATGGGCGCTCAATCACCAGCGTGCCGGTGGTGAGCGAGGATGCGTTGCCGTATCCCTTCAGGCTTGGGTTGAACCACACTTTCTTTGGCGAAGTAACCTCTGCCGCCCAGCTGTCAACCTCTGAAAAACCTTTCACGCATGGATAGCTTCCGGCATTGACGGTGACATTGACAAAGAAGAGCGAGAGTTTTGAATTGTTGTCACCCCGCAGGCATCCGGAGCTGGTGGCTCCCTGTGCGGTGATATCTGCGAAAGAGAGCGATAACGTGTAAGCCCCGTTCATCAGGATTGCCGTTATGCTGCCATTGATGTCAAGTGCCGCGGTGTTAGCGCTGAGGTCGCCATTGATAGTCAAATCATTGTCTGAAGAAATGGCATGGGTGCCCTTTACGGTGTTGTTTCCTTTCAAAGTGATTTTGAGTTCTCCGCCCGTCTTGTTGTTAATGCCGATGTATGAGCTGGTGGAAATGGAGGCGTTGTTCAGAGTAAGCCTGTTGAAGCTTGGGTCGTAAATAACTGATCCTGAGATGCCGGTGCCTGATATTTCGCTGGCGTTGGCCGAGGTGACCCGCGTGCCGGCAATGATGAGCCCGTAGTCTTTCACGCCGATGCTTACCGCACCGCTATAAAGCACTCCTCCTGTTGAAGGCAAATAAAGATATTTGTCGGGCGAGCTGTACATGAGCTTTTCCGGTGAGAGGAAATCCACCCCCTGGAGGTAGAGATTATTAAAACCGCTGATTGCGCCATACGAGCTGTTGCCCGAGAGATTGACCGTGGCATCGGTAAGGTAGCAGTATGTGATGTCCCCGTTCCAGCATCTTAAGTATTCCGCGTTGAGCGAACAGTCTTTTATTCTCAATGTGCCGGAGAGTGATACGTATTTGGCATCGAGCGTTCCCGTACCGTTGATGGTGAGCGTATTAGGAGCCCGGGAATAATTATGGAAAATATATCCTTCGGTGCCGAACGTGTTGGTTCCTTCTACGTTGATGGTGAAGTTTTCATCCTTGGAACCTTCCTCTATGCGCACGGCCCCTTTGCCCGACTCGGTGGTTGCCGTCACGTTGTTGAGCGAAAGCTTGTTCTGGCTGTAGTCGTAGGTGATGGTGCCAGAGGTGATGTTTTCATACATGAAGTTGCTCGCGTTGAGGTTGTTCAGCATGTGGCCTGCCACCAAAATGTTATATTCGGTGGTGGGCTGGTCAATCTGCAGGGTGCCGGTGGCGGCGGTTGTCGTGGTGCCAATCCACTTCTTGTTGCTTCGGTAGCACACTTGTGAGGGCGAGATGATTTCGTCGCTGGTCATCGTGCAGGCGTTGATGTTTTGCATGATGGGATTGCTGCCGGCATTGACGGTGACGGTGGCATATTTGAAATCTATTTTCGAACCGCTGCCGTAACCTCTGATGGCGCCGCTTGAGCTGGAGCCGGTAGTGCTCAATTTGATATTCTCGATGGTCAGCTTCGAGTCCTTTCCAATGAAAATAGGTGAATTGCTGGCGGTCAGTGTTTGCGTGTTGGTGAATGGGAAGCTGTTGGCGTCGGTGTAGATTCTTGTGTCGGCATTAATGTCGAGCGGGAAGGAACCCTTGATGGTGTTGTTGCCATTCAATAGGATTTCCAGTCCTGACCTTTCATTTTTTATGCCTCCGGCATTGATGGTGGCACTTGAAAGCACGAGCCTGTTGTATGAAGGGTTGAAGGTCACGGTTCCGGTGATGTTGCTTCCGGTGATGTTGTTCTTGTTCCACGATGTCACCTTGACGCCGCCCACGGTGATTTTGTAGTCCACGACGCCCAGTTTGGCCTCGCCGGTTACCTTTGTTCCATTACTGTTTTTAAGGTATTTGTTCGTGCTGTCGTAGGAGGCGCCCTCCGGCAAGGTGACGGTGGTGCCGTCGTAGAAAGTCACGCCGCTAAAACCGCGAAGGGTGCCGTTGTTGTTCCCTTGGGTGAGGTGGAGTGTGGCGCCGTTTTCCATGATGATGCTACTGTTGCTGATTTCGCTGTAGCAGTAGGTGGCCTTCACGGTGCAGGTCTCCGAGAACCGCAGCTTGGGGCAGTAGGTGTACACATTGATACACCCTGGAATGTCGAGTGTGCCGGTGCCTTGGAAAGCCACGGTTTGTGAATTGGTAGAGGTTGACTGCGTAATGTGGATTCCCAAGCCAATGCCGTTGACGTTGGTTATTGTGTTGGTGCCAACGAGCTTGACTTTCAGTCCATAATAAAACTCCCCGTAGAAGTGCATGCCGTTAGTGTTGTTGGCATTGATGGTGGCGTTTTGCAAGGTCAGCGTACAGGTGTTGGGGTCGTATTTCACTGTTCCGCTGATGTTTGATGCACTGCCGCTGATGTTGGAGTAGTTGTCCGACGTCACCTCCACGCCGCCGATGCGGATGCCGTAGTTGGTGGCCGCCAGTGCGGGCAGATGGCCTGCCAAAAGGAGAATGGCCATGGCCAAAAACCCTTGGGTAATGCTGAATTTTTTCATGAAGTTGTGGTTTTTGTATTTATTATTTCATTTATGTTTTAGAGTTCAAAGATACGAAAAAAAAGAAAAAACATGACACTTAACGCACATTTTTAATATAATGTATGTTTTTTTTGTGTTTTCTGCTCACTGAGCTAATGTTTCCGCGCGTCTTTTGGCCTATATGTGTTTCGTTGACAATAATTTTGGTATTCCCATTCGGTCGTAGCTTTGTAGTTCGGAAGTTCAGGCAATAGTTCAGAAAGAGTTTTGTTTATTTCTATAGCGATTAAGTATGTCTGAACTTCCGAATTCCTGAACTCCTCCACCTTACGGAAAAAGAGTGGCGGTTTGTCAAGATTTTTCATAAAAATCACCGGCCTGCCATGGGCGTGACGGCAAATTTCGGGGAGAGATTTGGCAGTTTGAGGGGAGAGATTTGGCAGTTTGAGACCCGAAATTTGCGGTCAAACTCCGGGCGATTTGCAAGCGTCTGAGTTTCAAAGAATTACAAAATGGGTGAAAAATTACCGATTTTGTCAAGATTTTTCATAAAAACAAACAGTCTTTCTACCCGCTTTTTTTAAGGATTTACATCATGGTTCTGGTGTTTTCTATTTTGCGGGCTTTTGCCTCGGAACTGGCCGAGAGTTTTCCTTTCAGGTAGGTTTCCATGATGAGTGCCGCAACGGGTGCCGCCAGGTCTGCCCCGAATCCTCCGTGCTCTATGTAAACGGCGATGGCCACCTTCGGCTCGTCGGCGGGAGCAAAGCCGATGAATGCCGAATGGTCGCGCCCGCCCTTGTTCTCGATGGTGCCCGTTTTCCCGCAGATGGGGTAGGGGGCTTTGATGGCGTGGCATGTGCCGTGCTCCACCGCCATGCGCATGCCCTCCACGACCGGGGCGTAGAGTTCGGAGGGAATGGTGGTCTGGTGCTTCACCTTATATTTATTGGGCAATGGCGACTGGGGCGTATCGCGGTTGATGTGCGGTTTGTAGAAGAACCCGCGGTTGGCAATGGTGGCCGCCAGGTTGGCCATTTGCAACGGGGTCATGGTGATGTCGCCCATGCCCATGGCCGTCCACAGGATGGTTTTCGGCGTCCAGCCGTCTTTGTATCTCCGCGTCAGGTAGTTGGTGTTGGCCACCAGTCCGCCTTTCTCCCCCTGCAGGTCGATGCCCAAGGGTCCGCCCAGCCCCATGCTCCGCATGTAGGCGTTCCAGGTGTTGACGGCCTCTTCGGGGCTTTCGTAGAGGAAATCGTCGCCGAGCATGGCCATGAAATTGCTGATGAACCAGGTGTTGCACGATTGAGCCAAAGCCTCAGTGAGGTTGAGCGGCGAGCGGTGGCCGTGGCACCCCACGCGGATGTTTCCGTCGAGGAAGAACCCTTCGCAGGCAATCTCCGTGTCGGGCGTAATGAGTCCCTCGGCCAGCATGGCCAGCGCCTGTGCCGTCTTGAAGGTGGATCCCGGCTCGTAGGCTTTAGCAATGGCGGGGAGGTAGCTGTTGCCGTTGGGGGCGTTGGAGGCCAGGCAGACGACTTCGCCGTTCTTCGGGTTCAGTGCCACTATGCTGCCTTGCTTGCCCTTGAGCAGGCGGGCGGCCAACTGCTGGAGCAGGGGGCGCGTGGTGAGCGCGGGAAGGGGCTTCGAGGGCACCGCCACCCCGCCGCCACCAAGCGGACGGGCCGCAAGGTGCGAAAGGTTAAGAATCAGTATGGCGAAGGCGACAAAATATCGTTTTTTCATCGGATTTTGATGTCGTTTGTAGCGTTTTTGACGTTTTTCGTTGCAAAAGTACTAATTTTTTAGGATGTTTCGCTATCTTTTTGTAACTTTGCACGTCGAAAAAAGAATTTTTTAACAGTAAACACCCTCTGACAGATGATTTGGAACCCAAACAAAGAGTGCATGAGCCGCGACGAGATGAGCGCCTTGCAAGGAAAACGCCTTCACAAAATAGTGAAATACGTTTATCACAACGTGCCTTTCTACCGTAATAAATTGCAAGAGCTCGACATCCGTCCCGACGACATCCAGACGATTGAGGACATCAAGAAACTCCCCTTTACCACAAAGAAGGACCTGCGCGACAACTATCCTTTCGGACTCCAGGCCGCGCCCCAAAGTGAAATCATCCGCGTTCATGCCTCTTCGGGCACGACGGGCAACCCCACCATTGTGGGATATACGCGAAAAGACATCGGCGTGTGGAGTGAGTGCATGGCGCGCTGCCTCACCGCCTATGGCATCACGCGCGACGACATCTTCTCCGTCAGCTACGGCTACGGACTGTTTACCGGCGGACTGGGCGCCCACTACGGCGTGGAGCACCTCGGAGCGTCGGTGGTGCCGGCTTCTACGGGCAACACCGAGAAACACCTGAAAATCATTCGCGACCTCGGCGTGACGGGCATTGCCTGCACACCGTCGTATGCCCTCTACCTGGCCGAGACCATGGACCGCATGGGCATCACCAAGGAGCAAATCAAGCTGCGCGTGGGTGCCTTCGGAGCAGAGCCGTGGACGGAGAGCATGCGCAGCGAGATTGAGGAACGCCTGGGACTGAAGGGCTACAACCTCTACGGACTGAGCGAAGTGATGGGACCCAGCGTCAGCTATGAGTGCCAGATGCAGCATGGCTCGCACATCTGCGAAGACCATTTCTTCCCCGAAATCATCAATCCCGTCACCTTGGAATCGCTGCCCAACGGACAGACCGGCGAACTGGTGTTCACCACGCTCACCAAGGAGGGCATGCCCGTGTTGCGCTATCGCACGCGCGACCTTTGCTCGCTCATGCCGGGACAATGCGATTGCGGCCGCACCAGCATACGCATGAGCCGCATTGAGGGCCGTTCCGACGACATGCTCATCATCCGAGGCATCAACGTGTTCCCGTCACAGGTGGAAAGCGTGGTGCTCTCCATGAAGGAGTTTGCTCCAAGATACATGCTCGTGGTGGACCGCGTGAACAATCTCGACACGCTCCAGGTGCAGGTGGAATTGCGCAAGGAGTATTTCAACGCCACGCTGGAAACGCCTGCCACCGTCGATGCACTCGAAAAGAAACTGGCACAACGGCTGAAGAGCGTGCTCAGCATTTCGGCAAAGGTGCAACTGAAGGCGCCCAACTCCATTGAGCGCAGTCAGGGAAAGAGCGCCCATGTCATCGACAAGAGGAAACTGTGATTTGCTTCGATGAAGGAGTGTAGGAGTTTAGAAGTTTAGGAGTTTAGACAATAGTTGTTGAGCGTGGAAACGTCTGAAGGGAACAATCACTATCGTCTAAACTCCTACACTCCCAAACTCCTAAACTCCCTTAAAACAGGAAATTTATAATTTAAATATACGATGGAATATTCAAATTACTTCAACCCGGAACTTGAAACCATGCCGCGCGAACAACTGGAGGCCCTTCAGCTGGAACGCTTGAAGGCCACCGTGCAGCATTGTATGTTCTCGCCTTTTTATCAAAAGAAATTCAAGGAACTGGGCATCACGCCCGACGACATCCAGTCGCTTGCCGACGTGAGCCGCCTGCCTTTCACCACGAAGGAAGACCTTCGCGACAACTATCCCTTCGGTCTGGCCTGCGTGCCCATGAAGGAGTGCGTGAGGCTTCATTCCTCGAGCGGCACGACGGGCAACCCCACCGTGGTGCTCCATACGCAGAAAGACCTCGACGAATGGGCAAATGCCGTGGCACGATGCCTCTGGATGGTGGGCAGCCGTCCCGAGGACGTGTTCCAAAATTCCGCCGGCTACGGCATGTTCACCGCTGGCCTGGGCTTCCAATATGGTGCCGAGCGCGTGGGAATGCTCACCGTGCCGGCCGCCGCCGGAAACACCAAGCGCCAGATTAAGTTCATCAAGGACTTCGGCACCACCGTGCTCCACGCCATCCCGAGCTACGCCTCGCGTGTGTTTGAGGTGATGAGGGAAGAAGGTGTGGACCCGCAAAAAGACACCAAATTGCGCGTGCTCTGCATAGGTGCGGAACCCCATAGCGAGGAGCAGCGCAAGCGCATAGAGCAGAACCTGGGCGTGAAAGCCTACAACTCCTACGGCATATCGGAGATGATGGGACCCGGCGTGGCCTTTGAGTGCCCCGAACAAAACGGACTCCACATTTGGGAAGACTATTTCATCGTGGAAATCATCAACCCCCAGACCTTGGAGCCCGTGGCCGACGGCGAACTGGGCGAGCTGGTGCTCACCACCATCAACCGCGAGGGCATGCCCTTGCTGCGTTACCGCACGCGCGACTTGACGCGTTTCCTTCCCGGCGAATGTCCGTGTGGCCGACATCACCGACGTATCGACAGGCTCCAGGGCCGTAGCGATGACATGATCATCCTGAAGGGCGTGAACATCTTCCCCATTCAGGTGGAAAAAATCTTGTTGAAGTTCAAGGAGCTCAGCACCGACTACCTCATCACCATAGAAACGAAGGAGAATGGCGACGCCATGACCATCGACGTGGAGCTGAACGGACTCTTCACCGACGATTTCCCGCAATTGCGCGAACTGGAACGCACCATCACGCGCCAGCTGAAAGATGAAATCCTCGTAACGCCAAAGGTGCGCCTGGTGCCCAAGGGAAGCCTGCCCACCTCCGACGAGAAGAAGGCCGTGAGGGTGAAAGACCTGCGTAAACTTTTTTAACAACAATAGAACAATAACCCCCTAATACCTAAACAATTATGACAATTCATCAACTGTCTGTATTTATTGAGAACCGAGCCGGAACACTTGTAAAGGTGTTGAAACTTCTGAAGCAATCGGAAATACAAATCATTGCGTCAACCATTGCCGACACCGCCGAGTATGGCATCTACCGCCTCATTTGTAGCGAGCCGTTGAGGGCTTGCGAGGAGTTGCAACAAGCCGGCGTGGCCGTGGCCCTTTCGGAGGTGTTTGCCATTGAGCTTGACAACCAGCCGGGACGTGCCGCCGACGCCATCGAGGTGTTCAGCAAGGACGGCATTGGCCTCACCTATATGTATTCGTTCCTGCTCAACGGCAAGGGCATCCTTATTTTCCGCACCGACGATGCCGAAAAAGCCCGCGCCGCCATTGAGGAGCACGGGTTGTCGTATATCACCGAAGACGACCTCGTTGAGATGAAATGAGGGCGGAAGTCAATCGTCGAGGTTGATGCTAATGCCCTCTTTGCGATAGCCGCTTGAGGTGAACATAGCCACCAGATGGCCTTGCCCGTCGGTAATCCTTACCTGGGCAAAGGGCAGTCGCCGGTGGTTCACAATCTCTTCTGCCTCGGCATACACATAGCCTTCGCTCAACGACCGGAAAATTGTTATATTAGAAGAGGTAGAGAATGTCAGGGTGAGATGGCTGTTCACGGCCGCCGCGAAAGCAAGGTCGGCCAACGTGAACAGGGCGCCGCCCTGACATACTCCGCCACCGTTCAGGTGGTCGGGGGTGATGAGCATGCGCGCTTTGGCATGCCCATCGCCAACTTCCATCAGTTCAACACCTGCCAAGGCCGCAAAGCGGTCTTTTTTGAAAAAGTCGATAAGGTTCATATTTTCTTTTGAGGTTTATTTATTTGGAGTTTAGGAGTTCAGGAGTTCAGGAGTTCAGACGATAGTTGTGACGTATCAAACTCATAACTCATTATTTGGAGTTCAGGAGTTCAGGAGTTCAGGAGTTCAGACGTTAGTTTGTAACGCGCCAAACTCATAATTCATAACTCAAAACTCATAACTCAGGATTTCCTAATTCCTAACTCATAACTCATAGCTCAGGAATTCATAATTCCTAATTCCTAATTCCCATTTTTCTCCACGCCCAATTTGGAATAAGCCGCCAGAGGGCCACGAGCACCCGGTATCGCCCGTCGATGATGCGCACATGCCGTTGCCTATAGACGGCGTCCATGATTTGCCGCGCCGCCTTCTCCGGCTTGATGAGCATGGGGTAGCGGCGGCCGTCGCCCAAGAGCGGCGTGTCAACAAATCCCGGACGGATGTCGGTGATGCGGATGTCCAGCCGCCGCATCCGGGCCTGTTGTTCCAAAGCCTGCAAATAGGTGCCCTGCAACGACTTGGTGGCGCTATAGGCCGGCGCCGCCCCCAGTCCCTTGGTGCCCGCAATGCTCGTAATGGCGGCGATGTGTCCGCCCCCGTGACCGGCAAAATAGTTGAACGCCGTGTCGATGAGCCGTGTGAAGCCCACGGCATTGGTCATCATGGTCTGTTCCTCCGTCGATGCGTCGAGTTCCATGTTCTGCCTGCCGATGCCCGAGGAATGGAAATAGAGGTCCATGCCCCCCAGTTCCTCAATGAGCCGCAGCAGTTGTTGCGGAGCATCGCCCTGCGTGACGTCAATGGCCCGCACCCCGTCCACCAGAAGCGGAAACTCCTCCTTCAACTTTTCCATGGGCTCCGTGCGCCGTGCCGCCAATGCCACATGCCACCCGTCGCCGAGCAACCGCCGCGCCACTTCAAGCCCCATTCCCGACGAAGCCCCCATGACGACGGCCCGTTTTCTTTCATTTTTCTCTTTCATGCCGCAAAATTACAAATAATTCGCCATTCCAGGTGGATAATTCGTTAATTATTTATACTTTTGCATGTTGAAACGAACTAACGATGGATAATTATAGTTTTAAGCATATCAGAGAAATGAAAACAACAACTACCGTTACATGCACGACGTGGCGGGCGGCAATGATGCTGCTTGCCACATTGCTCACCGCCTCTACGGCATGGGCACAGGACATTGCTCCCGATGCCGCCACCTATTTCGGCGACGGCGACGGCTCGGCAACCAATCCTTACGTCATCACCACCACCGATGGCTGGAACTTCTTCTGCGATTGTCTGGAAGACCCCGACACCTGGAACCACTTCACCGGCAAGACCATCGTTCTCGACGAAGACATCGACGCCGAGCGCATGGCAGGCCATGAGGGCAATGATTTCAGCGGAACCTTCAACGGACAGGGCCACACCATCACGGCAAACATGGTCTCCGATGAGGGCAGCGCCGCTCCTTTCCGCGAAATCAGGGGCGCCACCATTTGCAATCTCATCGTCGTGGGAACCGTCAGCGGCAAGCGCCACACCGCCGGACTCGTGAGCTTTGCCCGTGGCGAAGACGCCACCGTGGAAAACACCATCGAGAACTGCCTCGTGGCCGCCGATGTCAGCATCAACAACGACCGGGGATACCTCGGAGGCATCGTGGGCCACGGCCTCAAAAGCAAGCTCACCATCCGCGGTTGCGCTTTCACCGGCTCGCTCACCAGCCCCAGCTATTACACGGGCGGAATTCAGGGATGGAGCGACGGCAACACACTCGTGCTTCAGAACGACTTCTTCGTACCGAAGAGCGTAGAAGCCGCCAACGTAGGCTTCCACCCCATTGCCTTCCACAACAACAATTCCCAAACCACGGCCACCGAGAGCAACGTTTACTATACCGTGGCACCCACTTGCAATGTGGCCTCACGCATTGCCGCCAACGGCCAGCAGGCCTTAAGCATCACCGCCGGCGAACATGTCACCGTGAGCCATGCCGGCACCGCCACCGTTTACGACGTGAGCGGAATTACCGCGTTCGCCGACGGCATCATGTTCGACAACGTGCTCTATGCCGGTAGCGGCCAATCAGTGCCTCTCACCCTTTTCAACGACGTAGAAGGCGCACCCCACGGCTATTGCTTCGCCGACTACATCGCCGGCGGCGGCACCCTCACCGACGTCGGGTTTTGCCGCTTCAACCTTGACATGCCCCAAGAGGATGTTGTGATAACGCTTGGAACGGGCGACACCCTCTGCGACATGGACTGGGAACTGGCCTACGGTGGCAACAGCGCCGACGACGCCTACATGATTTACACCCCCAACCAGCTCAATCTCCTGGCCTACCGCGTCAACGGCTCGCACGGTCAGCCGAATCGTGGCGACGGCTATGCCGGAAAGTTCTTCCGACTCGGCAACGACATCGCTTTCAGCTATGACTCCGAATGGTATGACACAGAAAGCACCGAGAGCAACTACGAGGGTATAGGAAAAGCATTTTTAATAAATTATCACACGGAGTTCTTATATTTTCAAGGCAATTTCGATGGCGCCGGACACACGGTAAGCGGAATACGTATCTACTCCTACGGAGCTGATCATCAAGATGGTTGCAAAGGCATCTTTGGCTCGACAGGTGGCCAGGCCACCATCCATGACCTCGTCATTGCCGACTCCCGCATCACTGCCAACGTCAGTGTAGGAGGCATCGTAGGTGAAAACTCAGGCGGCACCATTACCCGTTGCCACGCGGCTGCCGACGTCGCCATCCATGCCGTCGGGGAAGGAGGCCTTTATTTCTTTGGCGGCATCGTGGGCCGTAACCTTGAAAACAGCACCCTTTCCTTCTGCACAAGCTCCGCCACCCTCAGCTTCATTGGTGGCAATATTAAGCACAACTATGGCGGCATAGCAGGACTCAACTATGGCACCATGAGCGACAATCTCGCCATCGGCGCCACCGTCCCCAAAACAACTATCAACGTTCATGGTGCCGTGGTTGGCCAAAACCCCACCGGCACGCTTCTGCGCAATTACTACAGTGCATGCCGGGTGGCCAGCGAGAATGTCACGCCCAGCGGCGTGGGATGTAAAAGTTCCGACGTCACCGAGAACGACGGCGCCGTGCCCGGTTTCTTCCTGACACTGGATGAAGGCATCTCTGCCAACGTTACTTCCATCACCGTGCCTGAACACAAGGTGCTCAATGCCGACGGGGAAAAGCAGACCGTGGGCACAGTCACCTATAACGTGGCTGCCGCCGGCGCCAACATCGTCTTGACGGTAACACCTCCCGCCGGCTCGCATCTGGTCTCCCTCAGCTGCAACGGCACGGAGATGACTCCCGTGGAAGGCGTGTACTCATTCACCATGCCCGCAGAGGATGTCACCATTGCCGCACAGTGGGAGGACGGTGTCGCCACCGGCATGAGCAATGCCCCCCGTCATGACAACCAAGGGGAAACGATGCCCGGCACCGGCGGTTGGTACACCATCGACGGCCGCCATCTCTCCGCCTCCCCCTCCCTCCCCAAAGGCATTTATATTGTCAACGGGAAGAAAGTGGTGGTGAAGTAATCGCCGGCCTTCTTGCTCCTTCCCGCCGACATTTTTCTGCAAAGTAGGGACGTGATACATCACGTCCCTACAAGGGGCATAAACACATTCCGCCGGCATTGAACACCCGTTCTGCCGAATCTTTAATTTTTTGTTAATATTGACGGGATGATTGTCGGATATGTTATAAATGACTCCAGTCCAAACCGCATCCGACTTCAGTCCAAACCGCATCCGACTCCAGTCCTACTTAAAGACGAACTAAAGTAGGACTGGAGTATTTTCATCCTAAAACGCTATATACCATCCCGTTATGTCTGCGCTTGTAGGGACATACTTTATATATGTCCGAAAACATCTGTTTTTATGCGCAGGCGGGCGGAAACAAACGATGTATGGAGGCGGGCGGAAACAAAGTAGGGACATACTTTATGTATGTCCGAAAATACCTGTTTTTATGCGCAGGCGGGCGGAAACAAACGACGTATGGAGGCGGGCGGAAACAAAGTAGGGACATACTTTATGTATGTCCGAAAATACCTGTTTTTATGCGCAGGCGGGCGGAAACAAACGACGTATGCAGGCGGGCGGAAACAAAGTAGGGACATACTTTATGTATGTCCGAAAATACCTGTTTTTATGCGCAGGCGGGCGGAAACAAACGACGTATGGAGGCGGGCGGACATACATAAAGTATGTCCCTACGGAACGCACGACCATTGAGAGCCGAATAGGAGCCGATACGCGTCGGCTCCTACCGCGTCGGCTTATACCTTTTCACCTTTTCACTTTATAATATAATAACCGCCGCTCCTACTTTTTCCGCCTTTTTATGTTTTTTTTGCGCTCTATATAATAAGAGTTTCGGGGGAAATGCGTATTTTTGCAGAATAATTGTCACTTTAATTAATTTATTATTGTATGAAAGATTTCCTTAAGTATGTTTTGGCCACCGTGGTTGGCCTTTTGGTCTTTTTCCTCATCTTGGGCTTCTTTGCCGTGATGAGCATTGCGGGCATGGTGGCTTCTTCCGACACCACGGTCAATGTGAAAGACAACTCCGTGCTGGTGCTCGACTTGAACAGCGCCATGGAAGAGCGTTCCACAAGCAATTTTATGGGCAAGCTGACCGGCCAGTCCGCCGAGGCCATCGGCCTTGACGATATGTTGTCGGCCATCAAGAAAGCCAAGGACAACGACGCCATCAAGGGCATTTACATTGAATGTGGCTTGTTCAGCAGCGACTCCCCGGCATCGAGCCAGGCCCTGCGCAAGGCTCTCCTGGACTTCAAGAAGAGCGGCAAATGGGTGGTGGCCTACGCCGACCAATACACCCAGGGCTCCTATTATGTGGCCTCCGTCGCCGACAAGGTGTGGATGAACCCGCAGGGCATGCTCGACTGGCACGGCCTGGCCTCCCAGCACTACTACCTGAAGGACCTCCTGGCAAAGTTTGGCGTGAAGATGCAGCTCATCAAGGTGGGCTCCTATAAGAGTGCGCCGGAAATGTTTGTGGCCGACAAGATGAGCGACGCCAACCGCGAACAGGTGACCGCCTACGTGACCGGCATCTGGGAAAACATGCTCAAGGAGGTGTCGGAAAGCCGCAAGATTTCCATCGACAGCCTCAACGCCTATGCCGACCGCCTCGTGATGTTCGAGGGCGCCGAGAACCTGGTGAAGAACAAGATGTTGGACAAACTCCTCTATACCGACGAGGTAAAGGGTGAGGTGAAGAAGCTGCTCGGCATCACCGACGAGGATGAGGACATCAAGCAGCTGAGCGTGGAACAGATGAAAAACGTGAAAGAAGGCAAGCACAAGGGCGACGAGATAGCCGTGTATTATGCCTATGGCGACATTGTGGAGGACAACTCCTCGAGCGTCACCGGTTCGCAGGGCCACCTTATCAAAGGCAATGAAACCAGCCGCGACCTGGAAAAACTCATGAACGACGACAACGTGAAAGCCGTGGTGATGCGCGTGAACAGCGGCGGCGGATCGGCCTATGCCTCCGAGCAGATATGGCGCGCCGTGAAAAACCTGAAGGCCAAGAAACCCATCGTGGTTTCGATGGGAGGCATGGCAGCCTCGGGAGGATACTACATCAGCTGTGAGGCCAACTGGATTGTGGCAGAGCCTACAACCCTCACGGGCTCCATCGGCATTTTCGGGCTTATTCCCGACTTCAGCGGACTGCTCACTCAAAAGCTCGGCGTGAAGTTCGACGAGGTGAAAACCAACAAGAATGCCGCTTTCGGCACCATGGCAAGGCCGTTCAACGACGAGGAAATCAGCTACCTCAACATGTATATCGACCGCGGGTACAAGCTCTTCCGCCAGCGTGTGGCCGACGGCAGGAAGCAGTCGGTGGACGACATCGAGAAGATTGCCCAGGGACATGTGTGGCTTGGACAGGATGCGCTGAAGATAAAGCTTGTGGACCAGCTGGGCGGACTCGACGATGCCGTGAAGAAAGCCGCAGAACTGGCCAAACTGGAAGAATACTACACCAACAGCTATCCCGGCCTGCCCAGTTTCATGGACCAGCTGACCACCTTCGCCGAAACGGAGAACGGCAACTATCTTGATGCCCGGATGAAGGAAATGCTGGGAGAATACTACGAGCCCTTCAAGCTGATGATGACGCTCAACAGGCAAAGCCCCGTTCAGGCTCGCCTGCCCTTCGTCCTCAGTTTCAAGTAAACTCCAAAACTTGTAGTTTCAATTATGAGTTCTGAGTTTTGAGTTATGAGTTTGAGGTGCCACAAGCTATCGTCTAAACTCCTAAACTTGTAGTTTCAATTATGAGTTATGAGTTATGAGTTTTGAGGCGCCACAGACTATCGTCTAAACTCCTAAACTCCTAAACTCCTAAACTCCTGAACTCCAAAAGTATCATTCATAGCCGTCGTGGAAGGCAATTTCATTAAAATAAGAAGGTGGCTGCTCCCATTGAGCTGGCTCTACGGTGCCGCGGTGCGGTTCCGCAACCAGCTCTTCGACTTGGGAATACTGAAAAGCCGGTCGTACAAGGTGCCCATCATTTCCGTTGGGAACATCACCGTGGGCGGCACGGGAAAGACGCCTCACGTGGAATACCTCATCCGACTGCTTCAAGACAAGGTGAAGGTGGCCGTGCTCAGCCGCGGATATAAGCGGAAGAGCCACGGCTACCTGCTCGCAGGAAATGGCACCACGGTGGCCGATATTGGCGACGAACCCTACCAGATGTTTACCAAATTCCCCAACGTGAGGGTGGCCGTGGACAAGGACCGCCAGCACGGCATCGACCGCCTCACCACCGACGAGAATACCAAGGACACCGACGTGGTGCTGCTCGACGATGCCTACCAGCACCGATATGTGAAGCCCGGCATCAACATCCTGCTGACCGATTACCATCGCCTCATCATCTATGACAAGCTGTTGCCGGCAGGAAGGCTTCGCGAGCCGAAACAGGGAAAAGACCGCGCCGACATTGTGATTGTAACCAAATGCCCCGACAACCTCAAGCCGATGGAATTCAGGGCCTTGTCGCGGGTTCTTAACCTCTACCCCTATCAAACGCTGTTCTTCACGAAATTGCGTTACAAATGGCTGAACCCCCTTTTCGTGGGGGAGAAACGGCGGGTGGACAGCCTGCGGCCGGAGGAAAACGTGCTTCTGCTCACCGGCATCGCCTCGCCAAGGCAGATGGTGCTCGACCTGCAACCCTTCACCGGCAACATCGTGTCGCTGACATTCCCCGACCATCATCAGTTCCGGAAGAAGGACATCAGGCGCATCAACGAAACCTTTGCCGCCATGCCTTCGCCAAAACTGATTATTACAACAGAAAAGGACAATGCGCGACTCTTCGGAAACGAGGGACTCTCCGACGAGGTGCGCCAAAATATTTTTATGATGCCTGTCGAGGTGGAGTTCTTACTCGACCAGCAGGATTTGTTTAACGAAAAAATCATTGGTTATGTACGAAAAAATTCAAGAAACAGCATCCTGGCTCAAGCAAAGGATGACCACAAGTCCGACAACCGCAATCGTACTGGGAACAGGTCTCGGACAATTAGCTTCAGAAATAACTGACACCTACGAGTTCCCGTATTCCGACATTCCCAACTTCCCCATCTCGACCGTTGAGGGCCATTCCGGAAAGCTCATTTTCGGCAAGCTCGGCGGAAAGGACATCATGGCCATGCAGGGGCGCTTCCACTTCTATGAAGGCTACAACATGAAGGAGGTGACGTTCCCCGTCAGGGTAATGTATGAGCTGGGCATCAAGACCCTGTTCGTGAGCAATGCCTCGGGCGGCATGAACGCTTCGTTCCATGTGGGCGACCTGATGATTATCACCGACCACATCAATTTCTTCCCCGAGCATCCCCTTCACGGAAAGAATTTCCCCACCGGCCCCCGTTTCCCCGACATGCACGAGACCTACGACGCCGCCCTCATTGCGCAGGCCGACGCCATCGCCGCCGAAAAGGGCATCAAGGTGCAGCACGGCGTTTATGTGGGCGTGCAGGGACCGACCTTTGAAACACCTGCCGAATACCGCATGTATCGCATCCTCGGCGGCGACGCCGTGGGCATGAGCACCGTGCCCGAGGTCATCGTGGCCCACCATTGCGGCATCAAGACCTTCGGCATCAGCGTCATCACCGACCTTGGAGGGTTCGACGTTCCCGTGGAAGTCAGCCACGAAGAAGTGCAGGAGGCCGCCAACAAGGCACAGCCGCTGATGACGGAAATCATGCGCGAGATGATTCGCCGGAACTAACTCTTTTTTTAATGGAAATAGCTGAATTGGGTGAGTTCGGTCTTATCGACCGGCTCACCAATGACTTGAAGCCGGAAAATATTTCGACTCGGAAAAGTGTGGGCGATGACTGTGCCGTGATCAGTTATCCCGATAGCGACGTGTTGGTCACCACCGACATGCTCATGGAAGGCGTGCATTTCGACCTTACCTACATCGACCTGATGCACCTGGGCTATAAGTCGGCCATGGTGAACATCAGCGACGTGTTTGCCATGAACGGCACGCCGCGGCAGATGACGGTAAGCGTGGCACTGAGCAAGCGCTTCACCGTGGAGGACATGGAGCAGTTTTATAAAGGGCTGCGACTGGCCTGCGACAAGTGGAAGGTTGACATTGTAGGGGGCGACACCACGTCGTCGCTGACGGGAATGGCCATCAGCATCACCTGCATTGGCGAGGCCCGCCGCGAAGACATCGTTTACCGCAACGGCGCGAAAGACACCGACTTGGTGTGCGTCAGCGGCGACCTTGGCGCGGCATATATGGGCTTGCAATTGTTGGAGCGCGAAAAGACGGTATATTACCAGCAAATCGACGACCTCAATCGCAAGCTGAAGAAAGTGGCTGCTGAGGGAAAGACCTTGGAACAGGAAACGTTGGAGGCACAGTTGGCGTCATTGCGCGATTTCCAGCCCGATTTCGCCGGTCGCGAATACCTGTTGCAGCGACAGTTGAAGCCCGAGGCTCGCGGCGACATCATCGCACTGTTGCGCGAGGCCGGCGTGCGCCCCACGGCAATGATGGACGTGAGCGACGGCCTGTCAAGCGAACTGCTGCACATTTGTAAACAAAGTGGGGTGGGGTGCCGCATCTATGAGAAAAACATTCCCATCGACTATCAGACGGCGGTCATGGCCGAGGAGATGAACATGAATGTCACCACCTGTGCCATGAACGGCGGTGAGGATTATGAACTTCTTTTCACCGTGCCCATCGGAGATTACGAGAAAATGGAGGAAATGGAGGGCGTAAAGGTCATTGGCCACATCACTAAGCCGCAGCTGGGTGCCATGCTTGTAACGCGTGACGGCTCGGAATTTGAAATCACTGCTCAAGGGTGGAATCCCCTGAAAAAGTGAAAAGTGAAAAGTGAAGAGTGAAGAATTTGCTGCCGCCATCTGATTTGCGGTTTCAATTCTTCACTCTTCACTTTTCATTTTTCACTTTTCACTTTTCACTTTTCACTATTCACTTAGTATCTAATGCTCCCGTCATAGTTAAAGATGGGATGGTCGGTGTTTACTTCGGTGTCGTAGAACTGCACGGCACTGTCGTTGAGTTTCGGGTGTTGCTGTTGCAGCATCCGAATGATTTCCGCTCCTGCCCAAATGGCCGGACCGTAGCCGTGAGCCGCCATGGGATGTACGGGCCTGTAGGCGTAGAAGGCGGCATCGAAGGCCATGCCAGTGCCTACGCAGACATTTTCCACCTGCCCTTTCTCGTTCACCGCCGATGCCGTGGCATGCCATCCGAGTAGGGCCACGGGGCCGTAGGCTTTGGCATCAATCCAGCCCTTGTTGACGGCATGCGACAGGCAATAGGTGTAGATGGCCGTTGCCGACGTTTCCAGATAGGTGTCGTTGCGGTCGAGCAGCTGGTGCCAGAAACCGTCGTGGTGTTGTCTTTTGGCAAGCCCTGCCGCATGCTTGCGCAACAGCTGCAAGATGTCGGCCCGCTGCCGATGGTTGTCGGGAAGCACGTCGAGCACCTCGCAGAGTGTCAGCAGCGCCCAGCCGTTGGCGCGGCCCCAGTAGAAAGCGGGGTGGGGGTCCATGGCTTCCACCCATCCGTGCCTGAACAGTCCGTCCTCCTCCACAAACATCCGCCCGGCAAAGAGCATCACCTGCCGTGCCGCCTCGTCGTAATACTTGGTGTCGCCTGTGAGCCGGCCCATATAGGCGATGGCAGGAATGCCCATGAACATGTCGTCGAGCCATACGGTGTTCTTCTGCGGACGAAGGCGGGCGAAGGTGCCGTCGGCCAGACGGTATTCTTTGTTCATGATATAGTCGGCGTAGTTGTTGACAAGGTCGCGAAGGGGCAACTGCTGGTCGTGAAGCATGGCCTTGACCATCGACGCGCACACTGCGCCGGCATCGTCGAGGGCATGCGGGTCGATGACGCGCCGGATGTTGGGGTCGATGTCTTTCTTGGTTTCATAAATCTTTTTGAACACCGGCGCTATGTCGGACAGCAGGCGGTGGCGTTTCCATACATAGTCGCGGTAGGCCGCGTCGCCGGTGGCCTCCCATGCCGACAGCACCGCCGAATAGGTGACGCCCCATTCGTAGCTGGTCAGCCTGAAACCGCCCTGTTTCAGCTGGGTGTCGGCGGTGACATCTTTCATTCGCGTCACTTCTTGGCCTGTCTTGCGGTCCACGAGCACGGCGGGCGTTTCCGTGTCTATGTAGTGCAGCACGCGGTCGATTGTCGCCTTTACCTCGCTTACTTTCGGTATGCCGTAACGGTTGGAATTGGCCGGCCGCATCAGATGCAGCGGCGTGTTGTTGTCGTTGATTCCCTGTGCCGAGACCATGCTGCATGCTCCTGTCAGCAGCAGCAAGCCAATCATTGTTTCTTTTTTCATTATTCTAAATGGTTTTTCTTGAGAACGAATTTCTATTCCTCAATCTCTTTGCAAAAATAATAAAAAAAACTGAAGTTCACCCCTTCTTCTTCATTTTTTATTTCTGCTTGTGTTATTTCTGCGTAGGTTGTTTCAAGCCTGCTGGCCATTTGAGTTAGGAGTCTGAACGATAGTTGGAGTGCTTTTCAAATAAATATTTATTGTTTTGCGATAAATAAATATCATTTTTCTTTGTAAATTAAAAAATTGTATTTATCTTTGCACCGAAATTATTTATCGAATAACAATAAATGTTTGTCAATTATGAAAAAAAGATTGAATGTGTTAAGTGTATTGATGCTGTTGCTGATGGCGGCACAAGTGGTCATGACGTTTGTTACGGGTGCCGATGCTTTTTCAAAAGGTTGGCAAGAAGGCGCAGCGGGAGAAATTCCCGTCAGTACTTGGAGCGCGATAGGTGAGGTTTTTGTGGCCATTGCGGTAATGATAGCTGCCATCGTTTCGTTTTGCTGTTTCGTCAATTTCATCCTGAACATCAATCGCAACCAGGTGTTTGAATGGGGCAATGTTTATATGCTTCGATTGACGGGCATCGGTTTGGCGGTCGTCGTGCTGCTGATTTCAGCCGAAGAGTTTTTTCATGGCAGGGGGTTCACAGAGGTTTTTGACGACTATTTCGATGTGCTGATATTCTGCGTGTTCAACCTGATTGTTGCCGAGGCGTTTGCCATCGGGTTGAAGTTGAAAGAGGAACAAGCTCTGACCATTTAATCGTTTCGTCTTATGAGTATCATCGTAAATGTGGATGTCATGATGGCCAAACGCAAGATGTCTTCGCAGGAGCTTGCCGAGAAAATAGGCATCACCCAGGCCAACCTTTCCATCCTGAAGACCGGCAAGGCAAAAGCCATACGATTCACCACCTTGGAGGCCATTTGCAGGAGTCTCGACTGTCAACCCGGCGACATCCTGGAATTTCGGGAAGATTAAAAGTTGCTTAAAAGGCGCGTTCACAACAAATGGATGAACGCCAGAACCAGAAAAAAAACGGAGAGAATATGAATTATGATTTTTTATTTCTCCTGTTGTCTGATAATCTCGGAATTTTGTATATATTTGCACGATAAAAATCTTCGTTGGCGCGGGGATATGAAAAACCCCGCCATGGTGGTGGCGGGGAAGTGATTCCGCTGGGGCTCGAACCCAGGACCCACAGCTTAGAAGGCTGTTGCTCTAATCCAACTGAGCTACGGAACCGACGGGGTGAAAAATAGAAACAAACGACGGGTCGTCATGTTTCGCGTGCAAAATTACTGTTTTTTTTCATCATACACAAATTATTGAATGGTTTTTTGAAGATATGGAGCAAATAAGGACACTGGGACGGGCCGACAGGTTCTCCGCCATAATGAAGAAACCGTCTGGTTATCACCGCCTTTTCGCATTATGGGCCATTGCGGCACTTTTGTCTGTTCCCATGATGGTGAGGGGACAGGGCCGGCAGGTAGTGGTGGCCGACAAGCAGACGCATGAGCCGATAGCCCATGCCAGCATCTACACGAAGATAAACGGCAAGTTCCAGTCGGCCACCACCGATGACCTTGGCCGCGCCGTAGTGCGCTTCGCGTTCAGCCGCCTGACCTTCTCGCATCTCAACTATGAGACCGCCACGGTCAGTAGCCTTCCCGACACGCTCTTCTTGCAACCGAAGGCCTACATGACGGGCGAGGTCGTCGTGGAAGACCGTGAGCCGCAGTGGATAAGGGCACTGCTGAAACGGTTCGTGAAAAAGCATAAACGGGCCTATTTCTCCTTGCCGCAGGACATGGAGTATAGCTATCAGACGCAGAGCATCGGCGAAAGGAGTTTCTACAGGTTCTTGTCGTCAGGACTGTTGCGCATGAAAAACAATGACGACAACCATTTCTGGCTCTCTCAGAAAGAGGGAACCATCATCAGCGTGGATACCACAAAATTGACCGACGTGGCCAACATGAGGCGCATGCTCTATGAGGACTTCGTGTCGGAACTGGACATGGACTTCATCCGCGAACACAAGTTTGCCGTCAACGATGAGTACAGTGGGAAAAGAAACGTGGTGGAACTGGCTTTCAGGTGGAAAGACGATGCGCGGCAGGACCACGGCAGGATTGTCATAGACAGTGCGGAATGTAGAATTTTGGAGGTGACGCGCACCATGGGCCTGAAATACAACAAAAAACACCGCGTATCGGGCATGCTGTTGGCCATGAGTTGGGCACTTACCGGCTATCAAATCGTGGCGTGGGACACCAACTACCATGTGGTGTATAAGGACTTTTGGGGGAACATGCTTCCGGCGGCCATCGACTACAAGTTCTTTTTCAATGAGCACGAATCGCGGCCCGATGCCTCGGATAGGGAATACTATGCGGCCACCGGCGGCGGATTCTCAAACATGGAGGCGAGCATGACGCTGTCAGCGAGTAACGGAACGAACGGTGAGGAGGAATGGAAACGCCTGCCGAAGTCGTGGTATATAAAAATGGTCAGCGACGAAGAACGGCAGGAAAAGATTGCCCTTGCTCATCTGCCGGCGGTGTTCAAACTTTATGAATAGTGACGGGCCATTTAGTAGGAGCCGACGCTTCCTGCAGCGTCGGCTCCTATTTCCATACTTGTTTTGTTCTTGGCAGTGGAGCGCTAAAAGCTCAAGTCTTTCAGTAGCACTTCTCGAAGGTCACCAAGATAGGTGTTTCGCAGACTTTTCACTTTCTGCCATTGCCCGCCCTCCATGGACTGTATGTCCACGCCGGCGGTCCACGAGCCCTGGGATTCTATTTTGTCGATAAGCTCGCCCACACTGAGCGATGCCGGCGACTTGAGCGGAATATATACCGGCTCGTCGCCTTTTTCATCGTTGACCACCTCAATGAGCAGGCCCGTGTTGCAGATTTCGTTCAGCAGGTCGTGTGTCACCCTGATGGGGATGTTTGTTTCCAGTTTCAGTTGCAATGCAGAATAAGGCTGTCCGCCCTCCTCGTATCTCTTGCAAATCAGGCTCATAATATGAATGGCGAGCTGTTGCCGGCATTGGTGGCTAATGTCGCTGGTGTGTGCCATGAAAGCATAGTCTTCCAGGTTTTGGCTCGTATAACACAGCTCGGCACCGAAAAGGCAGATGGTCCAGGAGATTTGCAGCCAAAGCATGAACAGCGGCAGGGCGGCAAACGAACCGTAGATGGCGTTGTAGCTGGTCACCCAAATCTGAGAATGGATGTAGAAGAGTTGCAGGCCCTGCATGGCCACGCCGGCCAAGATGCCTGGAACGATGGCATACTTGAACTTAACCTTTGTGTTGGGCATGAACATATAAAGCGCAATGAAGAGGCACGACATGATGACGTATGGTGAAACAGCCAGCAACAAGCGCATCATGGGGCCCATGATGAAATGCTGGCTGGTGTCGTGAGCAAAGGCGGCCATGGCAATGGAAATACCGCTGGTCACCACAATAACGATGGGTGCCAGCAAGAACATTGCCATATAGTCGGTGATGGTGCGAAACAAGTTGCGCGGCTTGTTTACTTGCCAGATGTCGTTGAAAGCTCGTTCAATGTTGCTGATAAGCATGATGACCGTCCAAAGCATGAACAGCAGGCCGATGCCGAGGAAGATGCCGCTCTTGGTGTGTACCAGGTAGCTGTTGACAAAACCGATAAGGATGTCGGCGGCCTGGGGCTGCGAAGAGAGCAGGTCGCGGAACCAGTTCTCAATGTACTTGTTGTAGCCAAATCCCCGGGCAATGGCAAACACCACGGCAAGAATGGGAACAATGGCCAGCAAAGTGCTGTAGGTGAGGGCGGAAGCCGCCGAAAGCATTCGCCGCGTGGTGAAGCTCTCCACGGCCAGGATGAGTTTTTTGATAATACCGTAGAAAACCCGTTTTACCGGTGGCAGTTTCTCGTTGTTCACCTTCCAGATGTCATAACGCAGGAACTGGTATGTTTTATTCACGAATGCAATCATGCTTTTTGTGGGAAATGGTTTGACGTTAGGCACGTTGCCGCAATATAGGGGAATATGCCAGAAACACAGGGGGAAAGGAAAAGAAAACAGTGCCCTTGTAAGCCGGGTTCTGTCCCTGCCGTGGGCAGGTGCCTGTCATTTATCTACTCCGAAGGTCACCCCGCGGCTCTAGCATTCCACCCTCCGTCGTTGTTCCGTTGAAAACAGAACATCGGGCGGGCAACCCTGACATGACGACGGTTTACGCGAACTTGCAGCCTCCAGTGGGCACAGCCCGCATGGTCGCCCATGCGGCTGGTGGTCTCTTACACCACCTTCTCACCCTTGCCGCCCTGGGGCGGCGGTTGTTTTCTTCTGCCCGGTCCTGCCGTTGCCGACAGCTTCTATTTTCGGAAGTGGAGCGCCCTGTGCTGCCCGGACTTTCCTCTGGCACCAAAGTAAAAAACTGTAGAAGTCGTGATACAAGGTGCAAGCGACAGGCCGGGGCACTGCTTTCTTTTGTGCAAAAGTAAGCATTTCTTTTCAGATGGCAAAATTTTCTTCTGCAAGATGTAAAAAAACAAGCCGTTTCCATGCCCTTTGAGGAGGATGGAAACGGCTTTTACGCTGCTGTACGACGATAATCGCCCACCGCAGGGGGTGTGGAAAACCGGTCAGTTGTTGACGGTGCCTCCCACGATGTCGAGCAGTTCGCTGGTAATGGCTTGCTGCCTGCTCTTGTTGTATTGCAGGTTGAGCTCGCGCAGCAGTTCGTCGGCATTGTCGGTGGCCGTCTGCATGGCAATCATGCGAGCAGCATGCTCCGAGGCCACGCTGTCGAGCAGGGCTGTGTAGAGCATCAAATGGGCCAGTTTCGGAATGAGCTTGCTCAAGACTGCATCCATTGACGGCTCCACGAGGAAATTGTCGTTCAGGGGTTTGGCATCAGCAGCCGAGCGCTTGGCCTGCTGCTCGCTGTCGCGCTGTCGCAGGTATTCCACGGCTTCGCGGGTTGCCACGTTCGATGTGAGGTCGCGCTCTTTGTCTTCGTTCAGCTCGCTTTCCACGTCGATGGGCAGGAAGGTCTTGCGTGTCAGGATTTGCGAGCCGGCGCTCTTGAAGTGATGGTAAATCATTTCAACGCGGTCGATGTCACCACTGGCGAATTTCTGGCCCAGTTCCATGGCGATGTCGATGCAGTCTTGCACGTTGGGCTTGTCTATCAGTGCTGCGTGTTCGCCGTATGTCTTGAGGTTGAGCTTGGCCGCTTTTTCTGCCACTTTCCGCCCGATGGGGTAAATAAGAATGTTGTCGCGGCCGAGATGTTCATAGTCGTTTACGGCCTGCTGCATCATTTTTATCACATTGGCGTTGAAACCTCCGCAAAGTGAGGAGTTGCTCGAATAGACCACCAAGGCCACCCTTTGCACCGGCCGCACCCTGTCGTAAATGGTCTGGGCATCGGCTTCCGAGGCGAGGAATGTCTTGAGAATGTGCTCAAGCATGGTCTCATAGGGAAGCATGTTCTCAATGGCCACCTGGGCATGGTGCAGCTTGCTCGATGCCACCATTTTCATGGCACTCGTTATCTTGCGGGTGCTGTTGACACTGGCAATGCGGCCCTTGATCTCTTTCAGTGACGGCATATACAATTACTTTTTATATGTTCCTGCAATATCGGCCATGATGGCTTCAATGGCCTTCTTCACATCGTCGTCAATGGCACCCCTTCCGAGGGTTTCAATGATTTCGGGTTTCGTGCTGCGCAGCTTGTCAAGGAAAGCGTCCTGACATTCGCGCACCTTGTCAACCGGCACCTCGTGCATCAGTCCGTTCACGCCGCAATAGAGGATGGCAATCTGCTCGCCCACGGGCATGGGGCTGTATTGTGGCTGAATGAGCAGCTGGTTGTTCTTGCGTCCGCGGTCGAGCGTCATGGCTGTCACGGCGTCCATGTCGCTTGAGAACTTGGAAAAAGCCTCAAGCTCACGGTATTGTGCCTGGTCAATCTTCAGTGTTCCGGCCACCTTCTTCATTGACTTGATTTGTGCCGAGCCACCTACGCGCGACACCGATATACCGACATTGATGGCCGGCCTGAAGCCCTGGTTGAAGAGGTCCGACTCCAGATAAATCTGACCGTCGGTAATCGAGATGACGTTCGTCGGAATATAGGCCGACACGTCACCGGCCTGTGTCTCGATAATCGGCAGTGCCGTGAGCGAGCCTCCGCCCTTCACATGGCCTTTCATGCACTCGGGCAGGTCGTTCATCTGCTCGGCCACTTCCTGCTGCTCGTTGATTTTTGCAGCACGCTCCAGCAGGCGGGAATGCAGGTAGAACACGTCGCCGGGATAAGCCTCGCGGCCCGAGGGGCGGCGGAGGATAAGCGACACTTCACGATAAGCCACGGCCTGTTTCGACAAGTCGTCATAGACCACCAGTGCCGGCAGTCCGCGGTCGCGGAAATACTCACCGATGGCAGCTCCGGCAAATGGTGCATAATACTGCATGGCCGCAGGATCGGCAGCCGTTGCCGCCACGATGATGGTGTAGGGCATGGCGCCATGCTCTTTCAGTGTTGCCACGAGTGCGGCCACCGTTGAAGCCTTCTGTCCGATGGCCACATAGATGCAATAGACGGGCTTGCCAGCCTCGTAGAAGCTCTTCTGGTTGATGATGGTATCTACGGCGATGGCCGTTTTTCCCGTTTGCCTGTCGCCGATAATCAGCTCGCGCTGTCCGCGTCCGATGGGAATCATCGAGTCAACGGCCTTCAAGCCCGTTTGAAGGGGCTCCTTCACGGGCTGTCGGTAGATGACGCCGGGGGCTTTTCTGTCAAGCGGCATTTCAAAGGCGTCTTTCAGGTTGATGTCGCCTTTTCCGTCGATGGCCTGTCCCAGCGGGTTGATAACCCTTCCGAGCATGTTGTCGTTCACCCTGATGGATGCAATGCGCTTGGTGCGCTTGACGACCTGTCCTTCCTTGATGCCGGAAGTTGGTCCCAGCAGCACGCAGCCCACATTGTCTTCCTCCAGGTTCATCACGATAGCCATGGTGCCGTTTTCAAACTCGAGCAGTTCGTTGGCCTCAGCATTGCGGAGACCGTAGATGCGTGCCACGCCGTCGCTAACGGTGAGGACGGTGCCCACTTCGTCGTAGTTCTCCTCGCTGCTGATGCCCCTTAATTGCCTGAGGAGCACTTCAGAAACTTCGCTTGGTTTTATTTTGTCTGACATATTATTCTGTTTGGATGATGAAAGAATGATAAAAGAGCCTGTCCTGCCTGTGGAAGTCCATCAGGCAGGCCCGTCTCCATGATCATTTTTTAATGTGTTAAGAATGGACTTGAGCTTTGTCTTTACGCTTGCATCCAGTCTGTAGGTATCGTATTCGAGGATGAAGCCGCCGATGATGTCCGGATTCACTTCCGATTCGAACTCCACTGTACCTTTAGTTCTGCTCTCTACCATGTGCCGCATCTTCTGCTCTGTTTCAGCATTGACAGCGGTGGCAGTGATGAGTCGCCCGCGGATGATGTTCTTATGTTGCCTGTAAAGAGTGATGTACGAATTAGCCATGAATTGCAGGATGTTTTCCCTATCCTCTTCAAGTACGACGTCCACAAACTTCTCTGTCAGCCGTGTGCGTGTTTCCCCGCAGGCCGTTAGCAGCAGTTGCTTCTTGTTGTCCTTGTCGAGCATGGGGTTGTCTATCGTCACCCTCAACTGCGGCACGGCAATGTAGCATTGTGCAAGCAGTTGCATGTCGTTGTAAACCATGTCTTCTTGCTTCTGCTCCATTGCACTTTTCAAGAGTGCCCGCGCGTAACGTACCGATACAACACCTATATCCATAACTCAATCAATGTTTTGCAGCAGTCACATCATCCAGCAATCTGTCGATCATCTTCATTTGCGCATCGTTGGAGGACAGCTTCTCGCGCAGCACTTTCTCTGCTATCTGCACCGAAAGTTCGGCCACCTGTGTGCGAATGTCGCGAATGGCCTGTTGCTTTTCGCTTTCTATCTCTGCCTTGGCCTCCTGCAGCAGCCTTGAGCCTTCGCTCTTGGCTTTTTCCTGAGCATCGTGGATGATCGCATCACGCGAGTCGGCAGCCTCCTTCAGGATGAGCGCCTGCTTTTCGCGGGCTTCCTGCAACATGGCTTCGCTCTCTTGTTTGATGTTCTCAAGCCTTTCCGTAGCTTCGTGGGCTTTCTTCAGGCTCTCGTCGATGTATTTTTTCCTTTCGTCCACCATGGAAATGATGGCGGGGAAACCATACCGCGCAAGAATGAAGAAGACCACCAGGAAGGCCAGCAGCATCCAGAACAAGAGTCCGAGATCGGGCGTGAGGATTGATGGCAGTTTTGTGAAATCCATTATCTAAAGGATGTGCTTGCTTGTTTACTTAATAAGGAATGCGCATGCTGCAATGGCAAAGAGGGCACATCCTTCCACGAATGCAGACGTCAGAATCATGTTTGTCTGGATTTTACCAGTTGCCTCCGGCTGGCGGGCGATGGCGTCCATGGCGTTGCCGCCGATTTTTCCAATTCCCAGACCAGCACCAATCGTTGCAATACCAGCTCCCAGTCCGCAGCCAAGTGCTGCCAGACCTTCTAACATTAATGTTGAAAATACCATAGTTTTACTTTTTTATTTGTTAATATTATACGTTGTTCTAATTGTTTCGGGAAATTATGTAATTTGTTGTTTTCCTTAGAGTTATTAAAATTCATTCACCGTGATGCTCCTTGTGGGCCAGTCCGATAAAGACGGCGCTGAGCATGGTGAAGACGTATGCCTGGATGAATGCCACCAGCACTTCCAGCAGGTTCATGAAAAGCAGCATGATGATGCTGAACGCGTTGAGCCCGAGGCCGTAGCCCACGCCCATCGACCATCCGAGGAAGATGACGCAGGTGAAGCTCAGGATTACGGCATGCCCCGCCATCATGTTGGCGAAAAGACGAATCATCAGGGCGAAGGGCTTCGTAAAGACGCCGAACAGCTCGATGACCGGCATCACCGGCACCGGATAGGCTTTCAAGAAGAGGGGCACGTCGGGCCAGAATATTTCCTTCCAATACTCCTTGTTGGCAAAGATGTTGATGGCCAGCATGGTGCAGAGGGCCAGGAAGAAGGTGATGTTGATGTTGCCCGTCACGTTGGCGCCGCCGGGGAAAATCGGAATCAGACCTATCATGTTGGTGGTGAAGATAAAGAAGAACACCGTCAGCAGGTAGGGGGCGTAGGGCTTGTAGTGCTTTTCGCCGATAGACGATTTTATCAGGTCGTCGTGAATGGTCATCACCATCATTTCCATAAATCCCACGAAGCCTTTGGGTGCCTCGCTTTTCTCGTCGCGTTTCTTATACCACCGGGCACACGAAAGGAACACTACGCAGAGCACCAGCACCACAATCCATATTTGCAGCACGGTCTTGGTGATGCTCAGGTCCAGCGGCCTCACTTCCCGTCCGTCGGAAAGCCTTTCGTAAATCTTCCCGTGGTGCTCTTCGCTGAAGAAGAAGTTCTCGGGCAGGTCTGCCTCGCTGTGGGCGGTGAGGAAATGCCATTTCCCCGTTTCCGAACTGCGGATGATGATGGGAAGCGGAATGCTCAGGTGCTTTCCCTTGTACGAGGCAATATGCCATTCGTAGGCATCCGAAAGGTGCTCGAGCACGATTTCCGGAATGTCCAGCTCTTTTTGCCCGCCGCCGGTTTCTTCGGCTCGCGAGGCCAGGGGCAACAATGCCAGTGCTAAGAGAAGTATGATTGACTTCAGTTGTTTCATGTCTGCCTTGTTTACATGTATGATGTGATGTCAGTTACGGTTTGAAACTACAGAAAAATAAAAGGTGTGGTGGGCGAGGGCAATGAGGAAGAACCCCATGAAGATGATGAAAAACTTCAGCATCGCCCCGTGGCCGTTCACCAGGTAGTAGATGAACATGGTGGCCAGCGCCAGGAAAAACCTGATGCCCGACACCGCGATGAAAAACGCGGGCAGGTTGTCGGGATTGGCTTTGGCCACGCGCTTCCAGCCGGTTGCTATCGCCGTGGCCAGGCAGAGTGAAAACACCGAACTCACTATGATGGGAGTTATCAGCTCGTACATGTTCCACACTCTGACTATCAGCAGCGACACGAGGGTCAAAGCCACCACCACCAAGAGTTGCTGTTGGAAATATTTTCTGCTAATCGTCTTTACGTCAAGCATTTCAAAAACAATTCCTAACAATCGCTTTAATGGGTTTCCTCCAGCATTTCCACACAGAGGCTGACCGTGTTTTTCTGTACTTCCACAAATCCGCCCATGATGTCGATGGTGGTTTTTCCCTCACCGGCAATGCCGATTTCCACAGGACCTTTTTCTAAAGATGAGATGATGGGAGCGTGGTTTTCCAGCACTTCAAAGCGGCCCAGTGTTCCCGGCACGATGACGCTTTCCACCTCGCCCTCAAATTCCACTCTCTCAGGAGATACTATTTTTAATTTCAGCATAATACTTTTGGAGTTTAGGAGTTCAGACGACGTTCGTCGTGACCGTCGTCCTCACCCATAGAGCGGCCACGGGGCTTTTAGGCTCCCTTGGCAGCCTCCATGAGTTTCTTGCCTTTCGCTATGGCATCGTCGATGGTGCCCACGTTGAGGAATGCCTGCTCGGGCAGGTCGTCCACTTCGCCGTCGAGAATCATGTTGAAGCCCTTGATGGTGTCTTCTATGCTCACCATCACGCCTTTCACGCCGGTGAACTGCTCGGCCACGGTGAAGGGCTGGCTGAGGAAGCGCTGCACCCTGCGTGCGCGGTTCACGGTCAGCTTGTCCTCGTCGGAGAGCTCGTCCATGCCGAGGATGGCAATGATGTCCTGCAACTCGTTGTAGCGCTGAAGAATCTGCTTCACGCGCTGGGCGCAGTCGTAGTGGTCTTTGCCCACCACGAGGGGGTCGAGGATTCGCGACGTGGAAGCCAGCGGATCCACGGCGGGATAGATGCCCAACTCGGTGATTTTACGCGACAGCACCGTCGTGGCGTCCAGGTGGGTGAACGTGGTGGCCGGAGCGGGGTCGGTAAGGTCGTCGGCAGGCACATACACGGCCTGCACCGACGTGATACTGCCGTGCTTGGTCGAGGTGATGCGTTCCTGCATGGTTCCCATTTCCGAGGCCAGGGTGGGCTGGTATCCCACTGCCGACGGCATTCGCCCGAGCAGTGCCGACACCTCCGAGCCTGCCTGTGTGAAACGGAAGATGTTGTCGATGAAGAACAGGATGTCCGACGCGCTGCCGTCGTCGCCGCCCTTGTCGCGGAACGTCTCGGCCACGGTGAGGCCCGAGAGTGCCACCGAGGCGCGTGCTCCGGGCGGTTCGTTCATCTGGCCATATACCAGTGTGGCCTGGCTCTTCTCCAGTTCCACGGGGTCCACCAGCGACAGGTCCCATTTGCCTTCTTCCATGGCCTCGCGGAATTTCTTTCCGTATCTCACCACGCCGCTCTCAATCATTTCGCGTATGAGGTCGTTGCCTTCGCGGGTGCGTTCTCCCACGCCGGCAAACACCGAGAATCCGTTGTGCCCCTTGGCAATGTTGTTGATGAGCTCCATGATGAGCACCGTCTTGCCCACGCCGGCGCCGCCGAAGAGTCCGATTTTTCCGCCTTTCAGGTAGGGCTCCAGCAGGTCGATGACCTTGATGCCGGTGGCCAGCACCTCCTTGGTGGTTGACAGTTCCTCAAACTTCGGTGCCTCACGGTGAATGGGGTATGCGCCGTTCATGTCCAGCGGGCTCATGCCGTCAATGGGCTGTCCGATGACGTTGAGCATCCTGCCCTTGATTTGGTTGCCGGCGGGCATCAGGATGGGCGACCCCATCGGTATGGCTTCCAGGCCGCGCTGCAGTCCGTCGGTGTTGTCCATGGCCACGCAGCGCACCGTGTCTTCACCGATGTGCTGCTGCACTTCAATTACGAGCATGTTGCCCCCCGGACGTTTCACCTGCAGGGCTTCGTGGATTTTCGGCAGCACTTTCTCTGCATCGGCTCCTTTCGTGTCAAAATAAACGTCGATGACAGGGCCGATAATCTGCGAAATGCGTCCTTTAATTTGTGTCATAAGCTTATGTTATTATGAATTTAACTTTTCGATTGTCTTAGCAAAAACGCATAGGTTGTCAAATATGACATGCAAAAATAGTACTTTTTTTTGAAGGAAACAAATTTTTTCCCATATTTTCCAAAAAAAAGTTTACCGAGGCACTGGCGGCTTGCGGGGGTGCTGAAAAAACATGTTCGGCAGAACGAATTGCTATGAGCCGACGTGCTATGAGCCGACGCTTCCAAACGTCGGAGTAACCAAAATAAAGGTTGTACTATATATAATAATAGGTGAAATATAAGCAATCCTTTTTTTATATACTCCGACGCTCGGAGGCGTCGGCTCCTACTGCGCGTCGGCTCCTACCGCGTCGGCTTCTATTCGTCGCTCAATGTGCATGCTCGTAGGGACATACTTTATGTATGTCCGCCCGCCACTGTACGCCTGTCTGTTTTCGCCAGTCCGCGCATAAAACAGGTGTTTTCGGACATACATAAAGTATGTCCCTACATGCGCAGACATAACGGGGTGGGATATAGCGTTTTAGGATGGAAATACTCCAGTCCTACTTTAGTTCGTCTTTGAGTAGGACTGCAGTCGGATGCGGTTTGGACTGGAGTCGGATGCGGTTTGGACTGGAGTCGGATGCGGTCTGGACTGGAGTCGGATGCGGTCTGGACTGGAGCCATTTGTAACATATCCGACAATCATCCGTCATTTTTTTCGAAAAAATGTAAATACGGCAGAACGGTGTGACATTATTATGAAACGAATTGGAGCTAATTACAACTAATTGAATTCACTAATTACAACGAAAGATTTTTTGAAACGAATTTGAACGAATTTAATTCACAAATTACAACGAATGATTTTTTGAAACGAATTGGAGCTAATTACAACTAATTTATTTCACTAATTACAACGAATGATTTTTTGAAACGAATCGGAGCTAATTACAACAAATTTATTTCACAAATTACAACTAATGATTTTGTCTTCGCTTGCGGACGCGATACATCGCGTCCCTACTTTGTGCGGTCACTGTCGGCTCCTATGTCCAGAACTTCCGTTCAGGCGAATTTGCAATTCGCCTGCCGTGAGTATAAGAATTTGTAATTCGAGACAAAGGTTATTTCTTTTTTCGCATTGAAAATGCTGATACTCAATGCTGCCGAATTGCAAATTCGGCAGAACGGTGAGAAATGAAAAGAAAAACAAGTTTTCCTTTTGCATTTCGCTCGTTTATTCGTAACTTTGCCCTCGTGAAATTGTCGGTCGTCATTCCCGTGTATGGTGTAGAGCGCACTCTTGAGCGATGTGTCATGAGCGTGCTGGGCCAGGGCGTGCCCGACATGGAGGTCATTCTGGTTGACGACGGCTCGCCCGACGGCAGCGGAAAACTATGCGACAAGATGGCGGAGGAGAACGGCGCCGTGACCGTCATCCACCGCGAGAACGGCGGCCTGAGCGAGGCGCGCAACACCGGGCTGGCCCTGGCCAAGGGCCATTATGTCACCTTCGTGGACTCCGACGACGAGGTGGCCCCCGGCACCTACCGCCCCTTGCTTGATTTCCTGGCCCGACATTCCGGCGTTGACATCCTTGAATATAATATGGTGAAACACTACGGCACACCGCAGGCCGCCCACCTGCAACCCGGCGACCGCCTTTTTGAGAATGGCGACGACTATTGGTTCCAGACGCGCGCCTACGGCCATGCCTATGCCTGCAACAAAATCTTCAGGCGGGGACTGTTCGACCATGTGCGCTTCCCCCGCGGCAAGGCGTTTGAGGATGCGTGGACGCTGCCCGCTCTTTTGGACCGCGCAACCGCGGTGGCCACCACCTCGCTCGGCGATTACCTCTATTATGAAAATGCCGGGGGCATCACGCGACGGGCCGGTGGCGAGGCATTGCGGTCGTTGCTCGACGCCCATGTGGCGGCCATGGCGAACCACCGACACTGGCCCGCCTGCGACGGCTTTACCGACTACTACATGCACGCGGTGAACATCCAGCTCGACGTGTATGGTGAAACGGGAGAGGTGGTTCTTCCCGACCTCTCAGCAAAGATAAAGCCGCTATATACAAACGGTTTTAAGAACCGACTGAAAGCGTTAACAATCAAATTATTAGGAATAAAACATCTATGCAGAATCCACAAGACCTGCCGACTCCTTTGGTGAGCTTCGTCATCACCTATTACAACGAACCCATCGAGATGCTCAAGGAGTGCCTGAAGAGCATTTTCTCGCTTTCGCTGACCGAAAACGAGTGCGAGGTGATACTTGTTGACGACGGTTCCGACCTGACGCCGTTGAACGAAATCGTGGAATATCGCGACAAAATCATCTATCTGAGGCAGCGCAACCAAGGCCTCAGCTCCGCCCGCAATGCCGGCATAGAATTGTGCCGCGGGCAATTCATACAATTCGTGGATGCCGATGACTACCTCATCAAGGCGGGCTATGAGCATTGCCTCGACATCGTGAGGTATCACCAGCCCGACATCGTGATGTTCACCTTCACCCACGAGGAAGCCGGCATCGACACGCCCTATTTGTTTGACGGGCCCGTGAGCGGCGCGGAATACATGAGGCACAACAACCTGCGGGCCTGCGCCTGGGGGTACCTGTTTCGGAAAAGCCTGCTGCTCGACCTGCGGTTCACGCCCAACCTGCTTCATGAGGACGAGGAGTTCACGCCCCAGCTGGTGTTGAGGGCCGACAGCGTCTATAGCACCGAGACTTGCGCCTACTACTACCGCGAGCGGCCACAATCCATTGTCCACAACAATTCGGCGCGCTGGACGCTGAAACGGCTCGACGACACGGAATATGTCATCACGCAGCTCGACCACCTCTCCGCCACCCTTCCCGTGGCCGAGCGGCAGGCCCTGCAACGGCGCGTGGCCCAGCTCACGATGGACTACATCTATAACATCATTGTGCTGACGCGGTCGGAGCACCAGTTGGAGGAAAGGCTGAAACGGTTGGAGAAGAAAGGGCTCTTCCCCTTGCCTTATCGCGAATATACCAATAAATACAGGCTTTTCAGGCGGCTTACCACGAGCAAGATAGGACGGAAAATATTATTGCGCACGCTACCGTTGACGAAGAAGGACTGAGAGAATGAAAATCCTGTTGCTCGGAGAATATAGCAATGTGCATGCCACGCTGGCCGAGGCTTTCAAAAGGCTCGGCCACGACGTGCTGGTGGTGAGCAACGGCGATTTTTGGAAAAACTATCCGCGCGACATCTCGCTCGTCAGGCGGCCGGGGACCTGGGGAGGCGTGGCCTACATGGCCAAGTTGGCGGCCACGTTGCCGCGGCTCAGGGGGTACGACGTGGTGCAGATTATCAACCCCATGTTCCTGGAACTGAAGGCCGCGCGCATTGAGCCGGTGTTCAGGTTCCTGAAAAAACACAACCGCAAAATTTTTCTCGGAGCCTTCGGCATGGACTACTATTGGGTGTATGTCAACGACACGTTGCGCCCCATGAGGTACAGCGACTTCAACATCGGCGACACACGACGGACCAATGCCGATGCCGAGAAAGAACGGAAAGACTGGGTGGGCACCGACAAGCAACGGCTCAACGAAACGGTGGCCAGGGAGTGCAACGGCATCATTGCCGGACTTTACGAATATTGGGCGTGCTATCAACCGTTGTTTCCCGAAAAAACGCGATTCATTCCCTTCCCGATAAAGCCCGGGGAAGGGCAGAAAGGGGGAACGGCGTCGGATTTGAAAAAGAAAGTAAGGATTTTCATTGGCGTGAACCGCGAGAGGTCGGCTTACAAAGGAACCGACATCATGTTGAAAGCGGTCGAAAGGGTGGCGCGGGAATATCCCGACAAGATGGAACTGGTGAAGGCGGAAAGCGTGCCTTTCAACATCTATGGGCAAATGATGAACGGCAGCGATGCCATCCTCGACCAGCTCTATTCCTACACTCCGTCGATGAATGCACTGCTTGCCATGTCGAAAGGCATCATCAACATCGGCGGCGGAGAACCCGAGAACTATGAGATATTGAACGAAACGCAGCTCAGGCCCATCATCAATGTGCTGCCCGACGAGGAAAGCGTGTACCGCCAACTCGTGGAACTGGTTACACATCCCGAGATGATTCCGCGGCTGAAAAGCGAGAGCATGGAATATGTAAGGCGGCATCACGACTACCTGAAGGTGGCGCGGCAATACCTTGAGTTTTACGGACTGTAGTAAAAATCATTTTTAATTATGAGTTATCAGTGATGAATGATGCGCGGCGGCTAAACCTCATAACTCATAATTCATCACTTAAAAGAGTCCACTCTTTTTCACTCTTCACTTATAAAATTTCACCACTTTGTACTTGGCAAATTTCAGCAACAGCTGCTTTTCCCCTACTTGCTTGAAGCGCACTGTGGCCTTTGTGTTCTCGCCGGTTCCCTCAACTTTGATGACCTCGCCGATGCCGAAGCGGTCGTGCTCAATGACATCGCCTTCGTTGAGCGGTGTTTTCCCCGTGGGTGTGGCAGGTGCGGATGCCGGCGACGGTTGTTTTGTGACTTCGGAAAGCTTGCGGAGCCTTGGATTTTTCTCGGCGAGAAAAACCAGGAACGACTGAGAAAAAGGCGACTGCGCAGGTTCCTCGCGGTGGGTGACCACGCGGGGCTTGGGGTCGGCTTTGAATTGACTGGCCACGGGCCGCGAATTTTGCCCTCCGCGCCAGGGAGCGTAGCCGCTGGCAGGGAAAGCGCCCAGAGCGTCGGGCTTCTTCATCAGGCTGGTGTCAATGTCGCGCAGGAAGCGGCTGGGCGTGCCTATTTCCATACGGCCATAGCGGAAACGCTGCTTGGCGTAGGAAAGGATGCAGTGCTTGCGGGCACGGGTGATGGCCACATAGAGCAGTCGCCGCTCTTCCTCTATCTGACGGCTGTTGCCTGCCGACTGCTGGCTGGGCAGGATGTTTTCCTCAAGTCCCACCACGAAAACGGTGTCATATTCCAGTCCCTTGGCACTGTGTATGGTCATCAGCGACACCTTCGGCCCTTCGGCATCTCCCTCGTTGTCTTCAATGTCGGTTAGCAAGGACACTTCCTGCACGAAGCGCTCCAGCCTGGTGTCTTCGCTGTCGCCTGTCTGCTGGCGCTCTTCAACAAATCCCTTCAAACCGGCCATGAATTCATCAAGGTTCTCGCGCCTTGCCTTTGCCTCGTCGGTGTCGTCTTCCGAGAGTTCTTGCAGTATGCCGCTCTCTTGGATGATGGCGGTTCCCAACTCGTAGGCGTCGAGGGCCTGCAACCTTGACCTGAAGTCCTCCATCATGATTTTAAAGGCCTGGAGCTTGGCCAGGGTTCCCCTGTTGGCCTGCATGCCGTATTGCGGCGGATTGTCGAGCACCTGCCAGAAGCTCACCTGGTGGCTGGTGGCAGCCAGTGCTATCTTGTCGAGCGTGGTGTTTCCGATGCCCCTTGAAGGATAGTTGATGATGCGCTTGAACGCCTCCTCGTCGTCGGGATTGATGGTCAGCCGGAAATAGGCGATGACATCTTTTATTTCTTTCCGCTGATAGAAACTCATGCCGCCGTAAATCCTGTAGGGAATGTTCTTTTGACGCATCACCTCCTCGAAGCTCCTGCTCTGGGCGTTGGTGCGGTAGAGCACTGCGAAATCGCTATAGGAGCAATGCTCATTGCGCCTGATGCGCTCGATGTCGTTGGTCACGATGATGGCTTCTTCCTTGTCGTTGAAAGCCTCCTTGAGCTGCAGCAGGTCGCCCTTTTCGTTCTCGCTGAACACGTCTTTCTCTATCTGCCACTTATTCTTTTTTATCAGGCTGTTGGCGGCCTTCACGATGCGCTGCGTGCTACGGTAGTTCTGTTCCAACTTGAACTCCCTCACGTCGTTATACAGCGACTTGAAGCCGAGAATGTTGTCGATGTTGGCACCACGGAAGGCATAGATGCTCTGCGCATCGTCGCCCACCACGCAAATCTTCTGGTGGTTGCGCGTCAGTTGCCACAAAATTTCCTTTTGCACGCTATTGGTGTCCTGATATTCGTCCACGAGCACATAATGGAACATCTGTTCATATTTCGCCCTTACTTCCTCGTGTTCGTCAAACAACTTGTAGGTCATGAGCAGCAGGTCGTCGAAGTCCATGGCGTTTGCCTGCCGGCAGCGGTCGGCATAAGTCTTGTAGATGTCGGCGATGGCCGGCATTTTCCGCTCCTTGTCGCGTTGCTGCGCCTCGTAGTCTTCCATATAACGCTCGGCCGTTATGATATGGTTTTTTGCCATGCTGATAACGGCGTGGACGGCGGCCGGTTTATAGATGTTGTCGTCGAGTTTCATTTCCTTGATGATGCTTTTCAGCACCGAACGGCTGTCGGTTTCATCATAGATGGTGAACTGTCCGTTGTATCCCAGCAGATGTCCCTCCACCCTGAGAATTCTGGCAAACACGCTGTGGAATGTTCCCATTCTCAGCCGCATGGCCACCTCTTCGCCCACGAAGGCCGCCACGCGCTCTTTCATTTCGCGTGCCGCCTTGTTGGTGAAGGTCAGTGCCAGGATGTTCCATGGCTTCATGCCCTGCATCAGCAGCCATGCTATTTTGTAAGTCAGCACGCGCGTCTTTCCCGAGCCGGCACCGGCGATGACCAGTGCCGGGCCGTCACAGTATTCCACGGCTTCGCGTTGCGGGGTGTTGAGTTGTGTCAGTATGTTGTCGTTCATAACAGTTTCTCCTTTAAATATTTACCCGTGATGCTGTCGGGGCATTGTGCGATATCTTCCGGCGTGCCGGCACATACCAGGCACCCGCCCTTGTCGCCGCTGTCGGGACCGAGGTCGATGACGTGGTCGGCACATTTCACCACCTCGAGGTTATGCTCGATGACGAGCACCGAATGTCCGCGCACGATGAGGGCGTCGAAGGCGTGAAGCAGTTTCTTGATGTCGTGGAAATGCAGGCCCGTGGTGGGCTCGTCGAAGATAAAGAGCGTGGGCTCCTGGCGTTCCTGCCCTATGAAGTAGGCCAGTTTCACGCGCTGGTTCTCGCCGCCCGAGAGCGTTGACGAGTTCTGCCCCAGCTTGATGTATCCCAGTCCCACGTCGTCGAGGGGCTTCAGCCGTTCCACGATGGCCCTTTGCTGTGCCCCGTCTTTCCCTGCCGGCATGTCTTCAGAAAAGAATGCGATGGCTTCGCTCACGGTCATGTCGAGCACGTCGTAGATGTTTTTCCCGTGATAGCGCACCTCCAGGATGTCGGGTTTGAAGCGTTTGCCGTGGCACGCCTCGCACACCATTTCGAGGTCGGCCATGAACTGCATCTCCACGGTGATGGTTCCCGCGCCCTTGCATTCCTCGCAACGTCCGCCGTCGGCGTTGAACGAGAAGTATTGCGGCGAGAAGCCCATCTGTTGTGCCAGAGGCTGCTCGGCAAACAACTGCCTGATGGCGTCGTAGGCCTTCACATAGGTGGCGGCATTCGACCGCGTGCTCTTCCCGATGGGGTTTTGGTCCACCATTTCCACGTGTTTCACGGCTTCCCATTCCCCCGCCAGGCCCGTATAGTCGCCGGGCATGTCGGCCACCTCGCTCAGGTGGCGTTTCAGTGCGGGGAACAGAATGCCGCGCACCAGCGACGACTTTCCCGACCCCGACACGCCGGTCACCACCGTGAGCACGTTCAGCGGAAAGTCCACGTCAATGCCTTTCAGGTTGTTCATGCGGCAGCCGGTAAGCCTGATTCTTCGGTTCCATTGCCGCCGGCTTGCCGGAACGTCAATCGTTTCGCGCCCGTTCAGGTAGTCCAGTGTATGGCTCCTGCCGTTTTCCGCCGCTGCCGTGTCGTCGGCCTTTCCGGCAAAAACCACTTCGCCGCCCAGTCTTCCGGCGTCGGGGCCGATGTCGATGAGCCAGTCGGCGGCTCTCATCATTTCTTCGTCGTGTTCCACCACCATCACGGTGTTGCCAATGTCGCGAAGTTGCCTGAGCACACTGATGAGCCTTTGCGTGTCGCGCGAGTGGAGGCCGATGCTCGGCTCGTCGAGGATATAGAGCGAGCCCACCAGGCTGCTTCCGAGCGACGTGGCCAGGTTGATGCGCTGCGCTTCACCGCCCGACAGCGTGTTCGACGGCCTGTTCAGCGTGAGGTATTCCAGTCCCACGTCGGTCAGGAACTGCAGGCGCTGGCCTATTTCCGTCAGCAGGCGCCCGCCCACCGCCGTGTCGTGGTCGTCGAGCGTCAGCCTTTCAAACCACCGCTTCAGCTCTCCCACGGGCATTTCCACCAGGTCGGTGATGCTCATGCCGCCAATCTTCACATAGGCGGCCTCGGGCTTCAGCCTGGTGCCGCGGCATTTCGGACATATCGTCTTTCCGCGGTAGCGGCTCATCATTACGCGGTATTGTATTTTGTATTGGTTATCCTTGACCATCTGGAAGAAGGCGTCGATACACACCTTGCCGCCGATGTGCCCCCGGTCTGAGGGCAGTCCGTGCCACAGCCAGTCTTTTTGCCTGGCTGTCAGGTTGTAATAAGGTTCAAAAATGGGGAAGTCGTCTTTTACGGCACGGCGGCAGAACTCGTCTTGCCACATCTTCATCTTCTCGCCGTGCCAGCACACCACGCAACCGGCGGCCACGCTCAGCGATGTGTTGGGAATCACCAGTTTCTCGTCGATGCCGATGACCTGTCCGAAGCCCTCGCACTCGGGGCAGGCTCCTGCCGGCGAGTTGAACGAGAACAGGCGGTCGCTGGGCTCCTCGAAGGTCATGCCGTCGGCCTCGAAGCGTATGGAAAAGTCGTGGCAGATATTTCCGGGCAGCACCATCAGCCGGCACTCGCCGCCACCCTCGTAGAAGGCTGTCTCGGCGGCCTCGGTCAGTCGCGACAACGTGTCTTTGTCGTCGCTGGCACTCATGCGGTCCACCACGAGCCATAGCAGGCGCTCTCCCGTATGCTTTGCCTCGGCCTCCAGCTTTTCCACGCGGTCGCCGTCGGCCAGCAGGTCGTCCATGCGCAGCAGCTCACCATGGCATGCCACGCGCACGAAGCCCTGCGCCACTTCTTTTTCCAACTGCCGGCGCAACGTGCGCCCTTCGCCCACAAGGAGGGGGGCCAGCACCACGAAGCGGGTGCCGTGGCCATACTGCCTCATGCAACCGATGACGTCTTCCGTTCCGTGCCGCTTCACCTCGCAGCCGCTGACGGGCGAGAAGGTCTTGCCGATGCGGGCGAAGAGCAACCGCAGGTAGTCGTACACCTCCGTACTGGTGCCTACTGTGCTCCGCGGGTTTCGGGCAATGGTTTTTTGCTCGATGGCGATGGCTGGCGGCAGGCCGCCGATATGGTCACACTCCGGCTTGTTCATGCGTCCGAGGAACTGGCGGGCATAGCTCGACAGCGACTCCACATAGCGACGCTGACCCTCGGCATAGAGTGTGTCGAAGGCCAGCGACGATTTTCCCGACCCCGACACGCCGGTCACCACCACAAGGCGGTTGCGCGGAATGGACAACGACACTCCTTTCAGGTTGTTCACCCGCGCGTTTTTCACGCTGATACAATCTTCCATTTTTGTTCTTTTGTGCAAAGGTACGGATAAACGAGCGAAATGCAAAAGGAAAACATTGTTTTTCTTTTCATTTCCGAGTGAGAGTACCTTATCCAAAGGTACGGATAAACGAGCGAAATCAGCGATTAAGCGAGCGACATGCAAGCTCTTACCTTTGCATCGGATTATAGATAATGTTCTAAATGTCCGATGTTAAACATCGTATAAGTTTAGTACATGCGGCAACAATTTTGTAGTTTTGCTGGAGATTGTGGCCGTGGAGGGCGAGAGCATTGCTCGCTAGGTA